>CAZHQM010000025.1:0-16605 GCA_964534155.1 uncultured Oxalobacter sp. | reverse complement strand
GTTGTATATTTATTTAATGAATATCAACAGGTTACATCTGATATTGAAACTGCGCATGAAATGTCTGATGACCCAGAAATGAAAGAGTTTGCCCAACAGGAAATCATTTCTGGAGAAAACCGGTTGCTGGAGCTTGAGGATGAACTCCAGATTCTTCTTCTCCCTAAAGATCCCAATGATGACAAGAATATTTTTCTAGAAATCAGGGCGGGCACAGGTGGTGATGAGTCTGCCTTGTTTGCTGGCGATCTGCTGCGTATGTATACCCGATATGCTGAGAAAAATCATTGGCGTGTTGAGATTGTCTCATCCTCTATGTCGGAACTTGGTGGTTACAAAGAGGTTATTGTCCGTCTGTCAGGAGAAAAGGTTTACTCAAGGCTCAAGTTTGAGTCAGGCGGTCATCGTGTGCAGAGGGTTCCTGTGACAGAGACCCAGGGACGCGTTCATACATCAGCTTGTACAGTGGCAGTCATGCCAGAAGCTGACGATGTGGCGGATGTTCAGATCAATCCAACAGAAATCCGTATTGATACTTTCCGTGCCTCTGGTGCGGGTGGTCAGCATATCAACAAGACAGATTCTGCTGTCCGTATTACCCACTTGCCTACAGGTATTGTCGTCGAATGTCAGGACGACCGAAGCCAGCATAAGAACAAGGCACAGGCATTACAGGTGCTTGCGGCTCGCATCAAGGATAAGCAGATGCGAGAGCTGCATGCGAAAGAGGCGGCTGAAAGAAAGAGCCTGATTGGATCTGGTGATCGAAGTGAGCGAATCAGGACTTATAATTTTCCACAGGGTCGTATTACAGACCATCGTATCAATCTGACACTCTATAAGCTTGAGTTTGTGATGGATGGGGATCTTGACGAGCTGCTTAATGCCCTGATTGCAGAAAGACAGGCAGAGCTTTTATCTGAAATGAGTGAAAATATTTAATATCTTCATTATATTACGCCTGTTATCTAAAGTGAATTTATGATGAAGCCACGCAATTTGCTGATAGCGATGTTCCTGTTATGTTCAGGATCAATCCTGATTGCATTGTATCTGCAGATTTTCAAGATGGTTCTTCCATGCCCACTCTGTGTGCTTCAGCGGTATGCGTTTCTTTTTATTGCAGGTTGCTGTCTGTTTGCTATCTTTACCAAGAAAGTCCGGCTATCTTCAGTACTTGGAGGGATTGCCTCATTGATAGGAGCCTATCTTGCTGCTTATCAATTGTGGAATATTGCTCATCCTGCGATTCAATGTGGGCGAGATGCGTTGGAAGAGGCTGTTAACAGCTTTTTCCTTGCCAACTGGATTCCGGTCATGTTTCGGGCGGAAAGTCTCTGTTCAGATTATCTGGAGCCCTTCCTGTTTCTGACTCCCCCTCAGTGGGCGCTGTTTTGGTATCTGGTTTTTGCCTTTGTCTTTATCAGACTGGCCTGGAAAAGGGGAGCATAAATGGCATTATTGGCAGATATCGTCAAGGCTGGTGTAACGCTTCAGTCACTGTTTCACTCCGCATTGATCGATTCATTGGAGTTAAGGATTCTGATAGAACAGGCAACAGGATTCAGCCGCGTCCAGCAGATAGCCCATTCTGACCATCAATTAAAGGCCAATGAAGCGGAAAAGCTCAGGGCATTGATTCAGCGTCGGATTGCTGGTGAGCCTATTGCCTATATCGTGGGCGAGCGGGAATTCTATGGTTTGTCTTTTCAGGTTTCTCCGCAGGTGTTGATTCCCCGCCCTGAAACCGAGTTATTGGTTGAGATAGCTCTGGAACGGATTCCTGCGAATGGCTCGGTTGTTGATTTAGGCACGGGGTCAGGGGCGATTGCGGTGTCTTTGGCCTATGAGCGCCCTGATATTTCTGTGACGGCTACAGATGTGTCTGAAGGGGCGCTAGCCATGGCAAGAGGTAATGCTGGTCGCATTTTAGGAAAACGAACGCAGCCTAGATTTCTTGCCGGTGATTGGTATGCAGCACTGGATAATCCTGTCCGCTATGATGTTATCGTCTCGAATCCGCCCTATATCCATCGGGATGATAACCATCTCAGCCAAGGTGATCTTCGATTCGAGCCCCAGAATGCGCTGACGGATTTTGCGGATGGGTTGTCTGCCTATGCAACCATTATCAATGGTGCCCATCAATTTTTGAAGCCAAATGGTTGGCTCTTGATGGAGCATGGGTATAATCAGGCGAAGAATGTTCAGGATATGCTTGGAAAAAAGGGGTTTGCCTCAATCATGACATGGAATGACTTTGCTGGCATCGCTCGTGTTACTGGCGGCGTTTGCCCCCCATGTTCAGCATATTGATAGCTGAATCCAATGAATATCATTTGAAGGTACTTTTAATATAAGCGGTAAATAGATGAAAAATATCGTTATTCTCATTTCTGGTCGTGGTAGCAATATGCAGGCCATTGTCAAAAAGTGTCAACAGGAAAACTGGAATGCCAAACTCAGTGCTGTGATCAGTAACCGTGCAGATGCGGCAGGGTTGTCTTTTGCGCAAGAATCGGGGATACCGACCGCAGTGCTTTCTCATAAGGATTTTCCTGACCGCGCATCTTATGATGCGGCTTTGGTTGAGATTGTTGATTCCTATCAGCCAGATATTGTTGTTCTTGCTGGGTTCATGCGTATCCTCACATCGGAGTTTGTTGAGCATTATCAGGGGCGTTTGTTGAATATCCACCCATCATTGTTGCCGAATTTCAGGGGGCTTCATACCCATCAACAGGCAATTGATGCTGGAGTTCGGGTACATGGTGCGACAGTTCATTTCGTGACTTCCGAACTCGATGGTGGACCTATCATTGCTCAGGCTGTTGTTCCTGTCATGCCTGACGATGACGAAGATACTCTGGCTGATCGTGTACTGGAACAGGAGCATAAGATTTTCCCGCGTGTTGTTAAGTGGATGGTTGATGATCTGTTGAAAACCACAGAAGAGGGCAAGGTTGTCTTCGATAAGCGGGTGGTTGAAGAGCTTGGTTATGTGATTACAGGAGGTGGATTATGAAATTAGCCCCGCTTGTACTTAAACATACTGAACAGGTCCTAAAAGATGTCCTTCAGTTTAAGGGGCCTGCAGATGCGCTTATTTCCCGATATTTCCGTGAGCATTCAAAACTGGGGATGCGGGAGAGGGCGGCTATTGCGGAGTCAGTTTATGTTGTATTGAGAAATCGGTTGATTTTCAACAATTTTTCTGAATCTGGCAAAGGGCCCCATGCCCGTCGTCTGGCTTTGTTGGGGCTGTCAGAAATCTATGGCATTGATGCTGTGTCTGGCATGACGGATATTGAGACAGACTGGCTCAAGCATATTCATGCTATTGACAGAAGCAAACTTCCTGCCAGACTGAAAGCAAACCTGCCTGATTGGCTTTATAACCGGTTGGTTCTTCAGTATGGCGAAGAAGAAACGCAGCAGATGGCTGATGTGTTGAATACGCCTGCTCCGTTGGATCTGCGTGTCAATACCATGAAGAACCGCCGTGAGGATGTCATCAGTGTATTGAAAGAGGTGCCTGTTGAGTGCGAACTGACACCTTATGCATCTTCAGGTATTCGTCTTGCAAAGAAAATTGCCTTACAGAACATGCCTTTATTCAAGAATGGTGGTGTAGAGGTTCAGGATGAGGGCAGTCAGTTGCTGGCTCAGATTGTCGGGGCAAAGCGTGGCGAGATGATTGTCGATTTCTGTGCTGGAGCGGGTGGTAAGACATTGGCATTGGGCGATGCTATGCGGAATACCGGGCGCTTGTATGCTTTCGATGTTTCTGAAAGACGTCTGGCAAACATGAAACCGCGGTTGGCGAGAAGTGGTCTGTCCAATGTCCATCCAGTCAAGATTGCGCATGAACACGATGCCAAGATCAAGCGTCTTTCCAGAAAAGCAGACAGGGTACTTGTCGATTCACCTTGCAGCGGTTTGGGTACTCTGCGTCGCAATCCAGATCTGAAATGGCGTCAGACAGAGCAGACCATCTCTGAAATGTCCCAGAAGCAGTTGGAGATCCTTGAATCTGCCGCACGTCTTGTCAAAGTTGGAGGGCGTTTGATCTATGCGACCTGTAGCCTGCTGGATGATGAAAATGATAAGATAGTTGCTGATTTCCTTGCCAAGGATGACCGCTACGAATTGGTTCCGATGAAGCAGGTTCTTGCAGAAGCCAAAGTCGACCTCGATATGGGAGATTATCTAAAACTCCTGCCTCACAGACATCAGACTGACGGTTTCTTTGCCGCAGTTTTTGAGCGGAAAAAATAGCCGTTCCTGATAAAGCACTCCAGGCAAAATGGAGTGCTTTTTTTCTATCTTAAGATGTGGAAAACCGTTCAAAACAGGGCGTTCTTTATCTGCATGGATGATACAATTACGCAGTGTGTCTTTTTGTCAGACAGTTCTGGAAAATGACTGATGTCAGTTTTCCTCACTGACCTTTTCATTGCACCACCAGATTTATTTAATTCAAAGACGATATGGCTAGATTCTCATTTTTGAAATCCTCCATAGCACCATTTACAGGGAGATGCTTATGATTCTTGGCATTGATGTTGGGGGTACGCATACCGATTCGGTTTTGATGGAAAACCGGAAAATTATCCGTAAATCCAAAGTGCTGACAGACAAGGAAAATGTCCTTAAGTCTGTCTTGATGGCGACTGAAGCAGTGGCTAAGCCAGAAGACCTCAAGAACCTTCAGCGTATTGTTCTGTCCACAACCCTGACAACCAATGCGGTTGTCCAGAACCAGTTGGACAAGGTTGGTCTGATTGTCATGAACGGTCCTGGCGTATCGCCAAAGGATCTGCCACTGACTGATTTGGCAAACTATGTCACTGGTTATATGAGCCATCGTGGCATTGAAGCTGAAGCACCAAATAACAGCGAATTGGTTGGACTGAAGGCAAAATTCAAGAACGAAGATGTCAAGCATTTTGCGATTATCGGTAAGTTCTCTACCCGCAATCCAGCTCATGAAAAAGAAGTCAATAGCGTTATGGGGGATGCAGCAGAGCATGTCTCTATGAGCCATCAGCTCTCAGGCTCATTGAATTTCCCTCGCCGTATTTCCACTACCTACCTGAATGAGGCGGTTTGGGGTATCCAGCAGAAGCTTGCAGATGATCTGCGCGTTTATCTGGATAAAATCGGTGTCAATGTTCCGTTTTATATCCTGAAAGCTGACGGTGGTACCATTGATGTGGAATCTTCCAGAGAAACTCCGGTACAGACTATTCTTTCTGGTCCTGCGGCGACTATCATGGGTGTGTTGCCACATGTTACTACTGACAAGGATTCCATTTCTGTTGATATCGGTGGTACTACCACTGATATTGCGCTGTTTGCTGATGGTGTTCCTCTGCTCGAACCTCAGGGGATTACGATTGAAGGGCATAAGACTTCTGTCCGTGGTCTGTTGACTCATTCTATCGGTGTGGGTGGTGACAGCCATGTCCGTGTTGAAAATGGTGTTCTGTTGCTTGGTCCAGAACGTAAAGGTGCTGCAATGGCATTTGGTGGGCCTGTTCCAACGACCACTGATGCACTGATTACCTTGGGCATTGCTGATATTGGTGACAAGGCTAAGGCACTTGAAGCGATGCAGAAGATTGCGGCGGATTTGAATACCTCTGTTGAAGATGCTGCTGATCAAGTTGTCAATCTGGCTTGTAAACTGATTGTTGAGAAGATTGATGCAATGCTCAATGAAATCAACAGCAAACCGGTCTATACCATCCATGAGTTGCTTGAAGGCCGCAAGATTGAACCAAAAGAAGTTCTGGTTGTCGGTGGTCCAGCTCCATATATGGCAGAACGTATCGGTAAGATGATGAATACCCCAGCGGTTGTGCCAAGTGACTCTGATGTCATCAATGCAAGTGGTGCGGCAACAGCTCGAACCACTGTTGAACTGAATCTGGTTGCCGATACAGAGGCTCAGGTTCTGAGCATTGCAGAAGAGGGTATCCAGCAGGAAATCTCCAGACGCTTCACCGTGGATGATGCGATTGCGCTGGGTACTGAAAAGCTGATTGCCAAGGCAAAACAGGCTGGTGCAAAAGATCAGGATATCGAAGTTGAAATCGCTGACAGACAGGTCTTCAATGTGGTCCGCGGTTATTCAACAACCGGTAAAAACATGCGTGTCAGACTGCAGGTCAAGCCTGGTCTGATTAAAGATGAATCGAAATAAAGGAGTCTTCTGTGAAAAAGAAAACAGGACTGGTTTTTTTCCCGGCTTATGACTATGCGATTACGCCGACCCATCCAGAACGCGAGGAACGTCTTCTTTATACTCAGGATCAGGTTGTTGAAGAAGGTCTTCTGGATTTCGACAATGTCAAGGAATACAAGCCTGATCTGGCAACCCCTGCGGATATCAACCGTGTTCACTTCTGTGTGCCAGGAATTGATGAGATTGTCCATACATCCCATCTTATTTCCGTTGGTGGCACGCTGACCGCTGCTGACAAGGTAATGACTGGTGAAGTGGACAATGCATTTGCATTGGTTCGTCCTTGTGGTCACCATTCTTTCCGTGTTGTTCATGGTAGCCGTGGTTTCTGTACCCTGAATATGGAAGCCATCATGATTGAATATATCCGCCAGAAATATGGCGTGAAGAAGATTGCGGTTGTTGATACCGACTGCCATCATGGAGACGGCTCCCAGGATATTTTCTGGCATGATCCTGATACCCTGTTCATCTCCTTGCATCAGGATGGTAGAACTCTGTACCCAGGATCCGGTTTCCCAGATGAAGCTGGTGGTCCAAATGCATATGGTTCCATTGTGAACCTGCCAATGCCTCCAGAAACCTGTGAAGAAGGTTTCCTGTATGTGTTGGATAACATCGTCATGCCACTGCTGGATGACTTCAAGCCTGATCTGATTGTGAATTCAGCTGGTCAGGATAACCACTATTCAGATCCAATCACCAACATGAAGTTTACAGCGCATGGTTATGCAGTTCTGAATGACAGACTGCAGCCACATCTGGCAGTTCTGGAAGGTGGTTATTCGATTGAAAGTGCGTTGCCTTATATCAATACAGGTATTATCCTTGCGATGGCAGGCTTGGATTACAGTCATATCAAAGAGCCTGATTACAGCGCCCGTGACCAGATCCAGTCACAGCACATTACCAGCTATCTGAAGCAGTTGAAAGACTATACCCTGGAAGCGTGGAAAAACAAGGATGCCCTGCGTCGCCGTGCTTTCCCAGATAAGCCTTTCCATAGCCGTAACCGTAGCATTTTCTACGATACCGACTATATCCGCGAAACCCAGACAGAAACTGTCAGAACCTGTCAGGATTGTAGTGGTGCGGTTGTTATTGAGTCCAAGGCTGATACTGGTCGTCATAGTCGTATCAAGGCGGTTCATCTGCCTCGTAACTGCTGTACCGCATGCCGTAAATGGGCAACGGAGCAGTTTGAAAAAGGCCGTCAGGAAGGTTTCGTACAGACTTTCCTGCAGGACCGTGATAACGATACCTATACTGTTGACGAATAAGACTCAGTGTAGGATAGAACAAACAAAAAGCCGACCAGATGGTCGGCTTTTTGTTGGATGGATATTGCGACAAGGAAGGGGGAAATCCAATACCCAACCAGGGGGAACTTATATCAATGGTTTATGCGCATCCGCAACCACCACAGCCACATGCATGCATGCCACGGCACAGTTCATAATCGCCAGGTTTCTGGCGTGGCAGTTCACCGAGGTCAATCACAATACCCGTGTGCCCGAAGGAGACAATATCACTGCCCAGATAATCCAGCATCTGCTGCATTGCATTATCGCCAGTGCAATGACATGGAATCATCCAATCCATATTCCAAGACTTCATTGCTTCCAAGGTTTTAGCCATACGGTTTTCATTGGCACGAATCAGATGCATGCCACCGACGATGCCTGAAACCTTTTCAATGCCAGAGACCTTGCGGATATAGTTGACGGTGTTGACAATACCGGAATGGCAGCAGCCCAGCATAATAACGAGACCTTTATCAGTTTCAAACCACATAGACATATCGTCAGAAACTGGGTCTGGTTTGGTGCCTTCAGCATCCAAGAAGAGTGCGTCACCAACATCTTCAAAGTCGGTAAGACGAGGAACGGGACCTGTAACACCAACGCCAGGCAACATATAGACAGGATGAGACAGAACGTGTTTCTTGCCCGCTGCGGTCAGGTTGCTGAAAATACGTTTCGCACTTGCAGGAGGAGACCAGTTCAAGGATGGATCGCCTGGGCGGCAGCAAAAACGGTCAAGTTCAATGTTGGCGCCGCAATACATTGGTGCATCAGGATTGATTTCATAAAAATCTGCCAGATTGTCCGTATGGTCATCATGACCGTGACTCATAACCAGTGCCTCAGCCTCTGCCAGATTAATACCCAATACTTTTGCGTTGTTGAGAATGACACCTTTCTGACCGGTATCAAACAGGATACGGCGGTCACGGATTTTGACCCAGGCCGCGAAACCATGAACACAGGTCAAGCCTTCGCCTGCCTTGTTGTCAACAAGCAGGGTAATGCTGGATGAAGCTTCAGAACATCCACATGAATTTCCAGTTGCATTAGACATTTTCTATTCCTTGCTGATATGCGAAATACGTTGAATGCTACACAATTTCAACTATTCTAGTAAAAAAATATTTGATGTATCAATAAAAAAAATATCTCAATCATTACAACATATTACCTGAGAGAATTAAAGTTTCCTATAGAAAAAACCAGTTTATGTGTGTGTCAAATTGGCAGTAATATGTCATGTGTGGCAGTTTATGGCGGTTGTGCTGAATAATGGTTATTAAAAAAGGCATAAAAAAACGGCACTCCATGGAGTGCCGTTTCGGCTATGAAACCTAAAGTAACGCTATGATTAGATAACGCCTTTAGCCTTCATGTCAGCGATAGCTGCATCGTCGTAGCCCAGTTCTTTCAGAACTTCAACAGAGTGTTCGCCCAGCAGTGGAGCACGGGTGATTTCTGGTTTGAATGCGGAGAACTTGAATGGAGCGCCAACGGTCAGGTAGTTACCGCGAACTTCGTCGGTGACTTCAACGATGGTACCAACTTTACGCAGGGATGGGTCAGCAGCCAGTTCTTTCATAGACATGACAGGACCGCATGGGATGCCGTATTCAGCTGCCCAGTTGGTAACTTCGAATTTATCTTTGTCCTGGAATTTGGATTCGATGAATGAGAAGATGTTCATCAGCTTGTCAACACGACCTTCGAAAGTGTTGTATTCTGGGTCGTCTTTCCATTCTGGTTTGTCGATCATGTCACAGATCTGTGGCCACATGTTAGCTGCGATGGTGTAGTAAACGTAGCAGTCGTTATCGCCTGGGTGAGTTGGTTTACATTTCAGCATCCAACCTGGCTGGCCACCGCCACCTGCGTTACCACCACGTGGAACGGAGTCAATGTTGTCGAAAGACAGTGGGTTGCCGTCTTTGTCGTATGCAAAGTTAGGCTGTGCCTGTGGGTATTCAGCCAGAATACCGGTACGTTCCAGACGCTGCTGGTCACGCAGTTTAATACGAACCAGGTTCAGAACGCAGTCCTGCATTGCACAAGCAACTTTCTGACCTTTACCGGTCAGGTTACGGTACTGCAGAGCAGCCAGAATACCGATCAGCAGGTGCATACCGGAGTTGGTGTCACCCAGAGCTGCACCGGAAACGGTTGGAGGACCATCCCAGAAACCGGTGGTTGCAGCTGCACCGCCAGAGCACTGTGCAACGTTTTCATAAACTTTCAGGTGTTCGTTTGCGTGACCTTCTGCGTAACCCTTAACGGAAGCAACGATCAGGCGTGGGTTGATTTCCTGAATTTTTTCCCATGGAAAACCCAGACGATCCAGAACGCCTGGACCAAAGTTTTCAACCAGAACGTCGGAAGTTTCAATCATTTTCTTCAGAACTTCGTTACCTTCTGGGGACTTCATGTTCAGTTCGATGGAACGTTTGTTACCATTGAACATGGTGAAGTACAGGGAGTCAACACCTGGTTTGTCACGCAGCCAGCCACGGGTCATGTCGCCGGTGCCATTACGTTCAATCTTGATAACGTCTGCGCCCAAGAAACCCATCATCTGGGTACAAGCAGGACCTGCCTGGACGTGAGTCATATCAAGAACCTTGATACCTTCTAATGGTTTAGTCATTTTCTATATTTCCTTGTCGTTGTACAACTTTTGGTTTTATTCCCGACAGGCCATTCATAAGGAATTTCCTGCCAGAAGTAAACTTTGTTTACAGCTAAAGTACTACTAACTGTGGGAGCATATTTCCTGCAAAAAAACAAAAAACATACCTATCCCATGTATAGCCCCTATATTTTACAAGATAAACTGTTTAAATCAAGCATTCACTCCCTGAATCGCTCTCAATACAGTCAACTGTCTTTCAACTGTGCCAATTTCCGATAAAGTGTGCGTTCGCTGATACCTAGATACTTCGCCAATTCTTTTCTGTTTCCTTTGAAGTGCTTCAGTAAATCGGCTTCTCTTTCAGTACTTCTCGGGATAAGCTGAGTGAATGAATCATCTTGTTCAGCTTGAATCTGCAGGCAGTCATGATGAATCTCATATGAATCTGAAAGCAGGCATGCCCGCTCAATAATATTCCTCAACTCACGGATATTCCCTGGAAAATCATATTGTTGCAGTGTATGCATGGCATCAGGCGACAGGGTGTGCTGTTGCATGACACTGAAAGTCTTGAGGAAATTAGCCGCAAGACGGGAAATATCTTCCCGTCTTTCTCTGAGGGTGGGGATTGTAATGGACAATTTACTCAGACGGTAGAACAGGTCTTTTCTGAACAGCCCTCTATCAACATATTCTTTCAGCTTGTGTTGGCTGGAGGCAATGATACGGATGTCGTTTTTCTGCGTAATCAGATTTTCTGATTGGTGAGCAATGTCAGAGTCCAGAAAATGAAGTATCTGCGCCTGAAGGCGAGGGGAGAGATCCGCTATTTCATTAAGAAAAAGAGTACCGCCACTTGCACTGTCAACGATGCCTTTGGTTTTCAGATGTTTTTTATTGAGGTTTTCAGGTTGGATTCCGAAGAAAAGGTTATTGAAGTTTTCCTCTGTGAGTGTCGGACAGTCAACAGCCACAAAAGGTCCAACACAACGCCATCCTGTTTCATGGATAAATTGGGCTGCAGTTTTCTTGCCTGTTCCAGTCTCGCCTTCCAGCAATACGGTGATATCAGATGATGCCGCTTTTTTAAGCAGGTCCATCATATTTTGGAATGCAGGCGATTCCCCTTGCAGTGGTTCGGTCTTTTTTGCCTTGATTGTTTTCAGTGGATCGATTTTTTCGACAAAGCCGATGATTTCCTTCTTTGGGTTCTTTATCGGTGTCAATACGATACTGACGTATTCTTCGCCTTCTGGAATGTGGTGCATATGGAGCACACGTTCGGCCTTTCCTGATTCCAGGCTCTTTCGTAGGGGGCAGGTTTCGCCCGAATGGTCACATGGAAGCTCATAGCCATGCGAAACCTCATAGCAGGTCTTTCCGATGACAGCATCTGGGGAGTTACAGTATTTCTTGAATGCTGGATTGACACTGATGATTCTATATTCTGTGTCAAAAAGGATGTGTGGTTCTGGAAGTGACTGCAGAAAGGCAGATAGTTCGTTGAATGGCTTCTGCATGATTGACCTTTGCTTGAGGAATGATTGCAGGCAGTCCAATAAGATAAGAAATAGACTGCCTGTTTCTATTTATTGTTTTTCTGCAAGGAAGAAATCCATTGCTGCTTCAACAACAGGCTGATGAATCAGGTGTCTGCCATGGAATTCATGGAAGGTGACATCGTAACCGTTCTGTTTCAGCTCTTTATAGTGGAAGAATCCACTGGTATTCATTGGAAGCTGTTCGTCTTCTGGACTATGCGCAATGAATACAGGCGCTTTCCCTCTTGGCACGTAAAGATTCATAAAGCCCCCAGACATTGCAATAATGTGGGAGAGGATGTTGCCATTTGAAAGTCCGATTGAAAGAGAATAGCTGGCACCATCGGAGAACCCACAGAAGCCAAAGTGCGATGGATCAATGGTGAAGTGGGAATTGACTTCGGCCAGCGCTCTTTCCAGTTTTTCAAGGTCTGGACCATTGCCGCCAACTGTCAGGTCCCAAGTTGGGTAAGTTGATTGAGGAAGCATCAACAGGAATTTGTGCTTGTCTGCCTGCGCCTGAAAATCAGGGAATACTTTCTGTGCGCTACCGCCTGCACCATGGAACATGACCAGCAGTTTGGCTGGTTTGCCGGGTTCCAGACCTTCTGGAACATAGAGCATGGTGTCCCGTTCACCTGCCACACCGATCTTTGCTTCTAGGCTATGAAGCCCTGGAGGCAAGGGATCTGAGGATGCCTGTTGGATTTGAAAAGTCAGGTGTCCCAAGATGGTTGGCGGGAGGAAACTGTACATCTGGGTGTCTGTTGGGAATTTGCTGTTCATATTTCGTGATAGGTTCTTTTGTTCTTATTTGGTTATCTATTTCAATCGAACTGGGTATTCTGTTTCAGTTCTTTGAGGATGATTTTCGCTGTTGGGGTTGCTGCCAATCCTCCTCGAGCGGTTTCTTTCAGGTCTGGTGACATCAGGTCGCCAACAGAGCGCATTGCATCAATGACCTCATCTGCTGGGATACGGTGGCGGATGCCGGCCAGTGCCATGTTTGCACAGGAGAGGGCATTCATCGCCCCGATGACATTGCGCTGAACGCAAGGAATCTCGACGAGTCCTGCAATCGGATCGCAGACAAGTCCCATAAGGTTCGAAATAGCCATTGCACAGGCATGGGCACACATCTCTGGTGTTCCGTTGTTCAGCCAGGTGAGTGCTGTTGCTGCCATGGCTGAGGCTGTTCCGATTTCAGCCTGACAACCGCCTTCTGCGCCAGCAATCGAGGATCTGACGGCAATAATCTGCCCAAAACCTGCCGCGACATACAGTGCCTGTACGATGGTTTCATCGGGAATCTGTCTTGTCTTGACCAATGGCAGCAGCACAGCAGGTAACACGCCGCAAGAGCCCGCAGTCGGTGTCGCAACAATACGTTTCATGCAGGCATTGCATTCACTGACTTTCAGTGCTGCAGTGATAATATCATTCATGAAAGTATCACCATAAATGGTGCCTTTTTCTGTGGCGATGCGCATCCTTTCGCCATCTCCACCGACCAGACCACTGTTGGAGCGGTCGGATGGTTTGTAGTCATCCATGGAGTGTTTCATGGCATCCCAGAAGTACCGCATCTGTTTCAATGAGTCTTCCCGGGTGAGATTCTGGACCTTCAGGTCATCATTCAGGATGGTTTTCCAGAGCGGAAGACCATCATTCCGATTTTTTTCGAGGAGTTCCTTGATGGATTGGAGTGCCATGGTATTACTCCTGTTCTTTGTTCAAGTAAGTGACTTTCAGGAAGAGTTTGTTCTCTGAAAGCTGTGCAATCAGACTTTGTGATATCTGATCATCACACTCGATAATCATTACAGCCTGTCCGCCTTTGAAATGACGGTAAAGCTGCATATTGGCGATGTTGATATGATGCTGGGCAAGCAGGGATGTGACTTCTGCAAGACTGCCCGGCTGGTCAACTGTTGCATGGACGATCAGGGTATTTTCATTGCCAGAAAAGTTTGCCTGAATGCCATCAATTGATGCAATCAGAATCCGCCCACCACCAAGAGATGATGCAATGACTTCCAGTTTCCTTCCGTGTTCACCGATCAGTCTGAGTCGGGTGGAGTTTGGATGGACATTTGGAATGTGTATCGAGTGAATGGAAAAAGTCAGCCCAGCCTGTTCAGCCAATTCAAAGCTATGAGGAATCTGGCTATTGTCAGGTTGAATACCTAACAGCCCTGCGACAAGGGCTCTGTCAGTGCCATGGCCTGAGCCTGTCATTGCGAAGGAGCCATGTAGTCCGATATCTGCGATGACCGGTGCTTCTGAGAGTAGCTTTCTGGCGACAAGTCCAATGCGGACAGCTCCTGCTGTATGGGAACTTGATGGTCCAATCATGACTGGACCGATGATATCAAAGAGTTTCATTCGTCTTTGTCCTCAATTTTCTATTGTGCAAGCATACAATGTTTTATGCAAATTTATGCAATGGGGATACCAATTTTGTAAAATAATCCTCAATATCGGTTCCGTCTGATGACGAGATACCATTGGAATGTCCGCTATCAGGTTTTTGCCTGTGGCAAGAAAGGAAACAAATGAAAAAATTGGGTTTTATTGGTATGGGGAATATGGCCTCTGCAATTTTGTTGGGGGCTGTTGGTTCTGGTTATCTCAAAGGCGAGGAAACTATCGCATTTGATTTAAGTACTGAAAAGATGGCTGATCTCAATGCGAAGTGCGGCATGGTCCAGGCTTCTTCTGCAGTTGATGTCATTGAAAACAGTCAGGTTGTTTTGCTGGCAGTGAAACCGATTCATGTAGAGGGGGTGTTGGCAGAGTGCAAGGATGCCCTGAAAGGCAAGACACTCCTGTCTATTGCTGCAGGCTGGTCTTATACCCGTTTCAAGAAAATTCTGGATGCATCTACCCGAATCTGTGCCATCATGCCGAATACGCCAGCAATGGTTGGTGAGGGGATGGCATTGATTGATTCAACCAATGACCTGAGTGAGGCTGAACTCAATTTTACCCGTGGGCTTTTCTCTGCTTTGGGTGAAGTCGAAGAGCTTCCAAGCCATCTGATGGCTGTCGGCGCAGCCTTGTCTGGTTGTGCGCCAGCCTGGGTCTATATGATGATTGAGGCTCTTGCTGATGGTGCCGTTTTGCATGGTATGCCTCGTGCTTCGGCTTATAAGCTGGCAAGCCAGACGGTTCTTGGTTCTGGCAAAATGGTTCGGGATACCAATCAGCATCCTGGGAAACTGAAGGATGATGTCTGTTCACCGGGAGGTATCACTATCCGTGGTGTCCGTGCTTTGGAAAAGAGCGCATTCCGTGTTGCTCTGATGGATGCTGTCAGCGCAGCTTATCAGGAATAATCAGCTTTGAGTTCTTGATTGCCCCTCAAGGAGGCCAGTTTATCTGGTTGGCTATGAGGGGTTAAATATCTGCGCTTTCAATATTCAGTTCTACCGATTTCCTGTTGTTGAAGTGATTGATGACAGGACGATATACAAGGTGCACTTTCTCAGGAAGCAGTATATTGTTTCCAAACTGAATGGCATTGAATATCCTGCCATTGCGTTCCACTCTCAGCCTCAGGTGTGCGTTTTTCAGGATTCGCTGGTCAAGTACTGTGTACTCATCATAGAAGCAGGGGGAGGGGAAATTCTGTCCCCAGATAATACCATCCAAGCATTCAACGAATTCTTCCGTGAGATATTCTGTATCAAGGGAACCATCCGTTTCGATGAGTGGCTCTGGTTGCCTATATGAAAGCTGTTTCTGGATGTCTGCTTCAAAAAGTTGACGGAATTCATCCAGTTTCTCTCGGTGGATTGTCAGCCCTGCTGCCATAGCGTGTCCGCCAAATTTCAGTACTATTTCTGGCTGTTGCTCTGCAATCCTTGCAATGACATCTCTTAAATGAACTTGTGGAATTGAACGGCCAGAACCTTGGAGATTGCCATCATTTGCGGTGGTGAATACGATGCTTGGTCGATAGTATTTTTCCCTGATATGAGATGCTACTAGACCTATGACACCTTGATGCCAGTTTTTATGATGAATGCATACTGAGAAATCTGTAGAGGCGTTGAACTCCGTCAGGTTGTCTGTTGCCTCTTGCTTCATTTCTTCTTCAAGTTTCTGACGTTTGCCATTGATGTCATGCAGGGCTTTTGCATATCGGGTAGCGGTTTCGATATTGTCGGAAAGCAGGCATTCCACTCCAATGGACATGTCTGAGAGGCGGCCTGCTGCATTCAGTCTTGGTCCAATGGAGAATCCCAGGTCTGTGGCAGATGCGTTGTTGATGTTTCTTGCAGAAACAGTAAACAGGGCATTTATACCTGGATGAGCTAGCCCAGATCTGATGCGTTTGAGACCTTGGGCAACCAGTATCCTGTTGTTGTGGTCAAGAGGAACAACATCCGCAACGGTCCCTAATGCAACGAAATCCAGCAGTGTATCGATACGGGGTTGGGTATCCCTGGCAAAAATGCCTCTGGCTCGCATTTCTGCCCTGACCCCCAGCAGGACATAAAAGATGACACCAACGCCAGCCAGACTTTTGCTTGGAAATCCACATCCCTCTTGATTTGGGTTGACGATAATGCAGTCATCTGGCGTCTTATTGCCTGGAAGATGGTGGTCGGTGATCAGTACCTTCATGCCCAATGCAATGGCCTTCCTTACACCTTCTATGCTTGATATGCCATTATCGACGGTGATCAGGATTTTGGTTTTATGGACTTGATGTGCCTGTTCTGCGATGGTTGGTGTCAGCCCATAGCCATTGGTGAAACGGTCTGGCATCAGGTAGTCGATATTTCCGCCCAGCATTTGAAGCCCTTTGACTGCTGTTGCACATGCTGTGGCGCCATCACAGTCGTAATCTGCTACGACTGTCATTTTCTGTTG
>CAZHQM010000024.1:14139-16606 GCA_964534155.1 uncultured Oxalobacter sp. | reverse complement strand
CCTCACGTTTCAGCGCTTCCAGCGTATAGAGTGGGAACATCATCAGCTCGATACCCAGATACAGCGTCAGGAAATCACCAGAAGAGATAACCGCCATCTGCCCCAGCAGGGAGAACAGCGCCAGCAGATAGAATGCCCCACCCAGATGCGCAGAAGTCAGCCCCCGTTCATTCACATAACGGCGGGCATAGACCAGTGTCAGAAACATCGCCCCATAGGTACAGAGTTTCAGCACATGGGAAACCGGATCAGCAACAAACGAACCGCCAAAGGTATAAACCGTCTTACAGCACCCGCCCAGCCAGAAAGAACCTGCCGCACAGGCAGCAATCACCAGCACAGACAGCCAGAAAGTGATATCCCGGCGCTTCTGTGGCACAAACAGATCCACCAGCATCAGAATCGGCAGTGATGCTGTCAGGATCAGTTCAGGCAGAGCTGGAATCAGGTTCAGGGTACTCATGGGCTATCCGTTTCTTACAGCTTTGTCTGCCCCACCAATGTCATCAGATCCGCAACGGATGTCTGCATATAATCCGTGATAATCGCAGGATAAACACCGATAGCAATCACACAGACCGCCATGATCACCAGAATCAGACATTCACGCGCGGAGATGTCTTTCAATGCCGCAACCCGTTCATTGCCGACAGGACCATACAGTACCCGTTTGATCATCCACAGGGTATAGGATGCCCCTAGAATCAGGGAAACACCTGCTGCACAGGCAATCAGGATATTCGTCTTGACCGCCCCCATGATGACCATGACCTCACCGACAAACCCAGAAGTCCCTGGCAAGCCGCAGTTGGCGAATGCGAACAGCACAAAGAATGCCGCAAAACGAGGCATCACATGAACCACACCACCGTAATCCGCAATCTGGCGGGTATGCATACGGTCATAAACCACGCCCACACAGAGGAACATCGCCGCCGCCACGAAACCGTGGGAAATCATCTGGACAATCGCACCATCCATCGCAGTTTCCTGGAACAGGAAGAAGCCCAGCGTCACAAACCCCATATGGGCAATGGATGAATAGGCAATCAGTTTCTTCATATCCTTCTGAACCAACGCCACCAGACCGATATAGGTCACTGCAATCAGCGACAGCGCAATCACCAGCCAGTCGAGATGACGGCAGGCATCAGGCACAACCGGCAGGGAGAAACGGATAAAACCATAAGCCCCCAGCTTCAGCATGATTGCCGCCAGAATGACAGACCCCCCAGTTGGTGCCTCAACATGGGCATCCGGCAGCCAAGTATGGACAGGCCACATCGGCACCTTGACCGCAAACGCAGACAGGAACGCAAGGAAAATCCAGATCTGAGGATTCAGTGGCAGATGCAGTGCATACCAATGGTACAGGTTGAAACTGTGTGTCTGCAGATACAGATAGATCACCGCCAGCAGCATCGGCAGAGAGCCGAAGAAGGTGTACAGGAAGAACTTGAATGCCGCATAGATACGCCGTTCACCACCCCACAGACCGATGATGACAAACATCGGGATCAGGGTTGCCTCGAAGAAGACATAGAACAGCAGACCATCAAAGGTCGCAAACACGCCAATCATCAGCCCTGACAGGATCAGGAAAGAGCCCATGTACTGCGCAACCTGAGTCGTAATCACCTGCCAGCCGGCAATCACCACAATCACCAGCATCACAGCAGTCATGATCACCAGCCACAGGGAAATACCATCAATACCCAAGTCATAATTCACATTGAACAGGGTTATCCATGGATGCCGCTCGACAAACTGCAGGCCATGCGCTTCCTTGTCGAACTGGAAAACCAGAGGCAATGTCACCAACAGGCTGACCAGCGATCCAAAAAGCGAAAGCCACCGCACCATCGCGGCACGCTCATCCCTGCCCACCAGGAGCACAAGGATACCGAACGCCACCGGCACCCAGATAGCCAGTGACAGGACGGGAAACGTTGAGTAAATCAGATTAGGCATAGTTTTCCAATAATTCTTATCTCAGCGTAAAGGGCAATACCCAAAACAGCAATCCAAGCAGACCGACAATCATCACAAAGATATAGTGATAGATATAACCTGTCTGGAAATGCCGCACAATGGATGCCGTCCAGGCAACCAGTTTCGCACTACCATTCACAATAAAGCCATCTATCACAAAGACATCGCCTGCTTTCCAAATCAGGTTTCCGAGCTTCTTCACCCCATTGATGCAGAGCCCCGCAATAATCCATTCTTCAATCAGCTTGACATCAATCCATTTCCACAGCGCATTGCCAAGCGCAACCGCACCGCCGACAACCACCTTCATATACAGCTGGTTCATGTAGTACTGCTCATACAGGAACTTATGCAGGAAACGCATCTTCCTGCGGAGCCTGAACGCCATGACAGGCTTCGCCATATAGAGATACCAGGCTGCCGCAATACCCGCCAGCACCAGCACAAAAGTCGGTGACAGGATCTCGTGCATCGT
>CAZHQM010000024.1:0-14129 GCA_964534155.1 uncultured Oxalobacter sp. | reverse complement strand
TGGATGGCACCCTCGAAATGGTGCGCCAACGTACTCATCGCAGGATGGCGGAGATGGTCAACAAAGATGACATCCTTGAAGAAATCACCAAACAGCCAAGGACCGACAGCCACAAAACCGATAACAACCGATGGAACCGCCAGCAGGATCAATGGAATCCGGATCAGCCAAGGCGATTCTTCCGGCATATCACCCGGCATCATGCCATGCTCTTCCTCACCCTCTTCATGCGCGCACCTTCTTCTGCCAAGCGCTGGTTGATCCGCTGCTGGCGCAGGAAACGTTCCTTGCCATGGAACACCAGGAAGAAAAGACGGAATGTATAGAACCCTGTCACGAACAGGCTGATGATAAGCGCAACCGCCGCGAACCCAGAGCCAGCCACAGTAGATGCCCGCACAGCACCGACAATAGATTCTTTCGAATAGAAACCGGCAAAGAATGGTGCACCAACCAACGCCAGCGACCCAATCAGCATCGTCACATACGACCAAGGCATATACTTGCGCAAGCCACCCATATGGTGGATATCCTGATCATGATGCATCCCCAGAATCACTGAACCAGCCGCCAGGAAGAGCAGTGCCTTGAAGAAGGCATGGGTCATCAGATGGAACACACCAGCGGAATAGGCAGAAGCACCCAGCGCCGTCACCATATACCCCAGCTGGGACAGGGTCGAGAAAGCCACCACCCGCTTGATATCCGACTGGACCATCGCAACAAAGCCAAGAATCAATGCCGTGACGGCACCGACAATCACAATGACTGACAGCGCCGTATCAGACAGCTCATAAAGCGGAGACAGGCGGCTGACCATGAAGATACCTGCCGTCACCATCGTCGCCGCATGGATCAAGGCAGAAATCGGGGTAGGACCTTCCATCGAATCCGGCAGCCAGACATGCAGCGGGAACTGCGCCGATTTACCCATCGCACCGATAAAGAGGAACAGACAGATAGCCGTCACAACAGCCATACCCGTCCCAGGCAACAGGGTCGATGCCAGTTCATTGCGGACATTGAACACATCCTGATAATGGACTGAACCCGCATAGGCAAAGACCAGACCGGCACCAATCATGAAACCAAAATCACCGAAACGGTTGACCAGGAAAGCCTTGAGACCTGAAGACACTGCGGTTGGTTTCTCAAGCCAGAAGCCGATCAGCAGATAAGACATCACGCCGACGGCCTCCCAGCCGAAGAACAGCTGGATGAAATTGTTGCCCATCACCAGCGCCAGCATGCTGAACGTGAACAGTGAGATGTATGCAAAGAATCTTGGGATATTGTCATCATCGTCCATATAGGCGATGGAATAGATATGCACCAGCAGCGAGATGAAAGTCACCACCGCCATCATCATCGCAGACAGCGAATCAATCAGCAGACCGATGCCCAGCTGAACCTTGCCGACAGTCATCCAAGTGTAGATATTGCCATCGAAGCGGGCACCATCCATCACTGCATTCAGCACCACCATCGAGCAGGCACAGGAGACCGCCACCCCGGCAATCGTGGCGCCTTTAGACAACGTCCGACCCAGGACACGGTTGCAGAAACGGGTGCCAAACAGCCCCGCCAGCAGCGCACCGGCAAGCGGAGCGAGCAGTACGGTCAGCAGCAGTTGGATGCTCAGCTGTTCCTGCATATCAGTTCTTTCCGTTTCTCATATCAAACATCCTTATCCCTTCAGCCCATCCATGTTATCTGCCTGTACCGACCGTATCTTACGGAACAGGACAACAAGAATCCCCAGCCCGATAGCCGTTTCAGCCGCAGCCACCATCAGGATAAAGAACACAAAAATCTGCCCGTCAATGTTGCCCATCCAACGGGAGAACGCAACAAAATTCAGGTTGACGGACAACAGCATCAATTCAATCGACATCAACAGCACCAGCAGGTTGCGGCGGTTCAGGAAAATCCCCACAACCGCAATCGCAAACAGGACAGCACCGACAATCAGGTAATGCACCAGTGAAACCGTCATGGTCTATCTCCTTCCTGATGTCCATCCTTCCCTGCGCTGTTCTCTGCCACTTTTTCTGACTTCAGATCAACCATCCTCAAGCGGTCAGAAGCACGGACTTTCACAGCATCGCCTGCAGAGGTGTACTGGGCATCATTCCGTTTCCGCAGGGTCAGTGCCACTGCCCCGATCAGCGCAACCAGCAGGATCATCGCCGCCAGCTCGATATGGAACAGATAATCTGTCCACAGCACCTTGCCGATCTCAGCAGTCAGACCGATCTTCGATGCAGACGCTGGCACCTCCCTGCTGACATGGCAGAAACCCCTGAACAGCACCAGCCCCAGCTCGGCAACCATCAAAATGCCCACCACACCTGCCGCCGCCAGATTCTGCTTCGCGATGCCCTTCAATGATGTCATATCAATATCCATCATCATGACAATGAACAGGAAAAGCACCATCACCGCACCGACATAGACCAGCACCAGAATCATCGCAAGGAACTCCGCCTGCAGGAAAATCCACAGCACTGCCGCATTGAAAAAACAGAGCACAAGGAACAGCACCGCCCTGACAGGATTTTTCGCCGTCACAACGCACAGAGCCGACACAACCAGTATGGCGGCAAAGAAATAAAACAGTGCTGTGTCAAACAATTCCATAAACACAATCCATCAATCAGCGGTAAGGAGCATCAGCCGCCTTCGCCTCCTGGATTTCCTTCTCAAACTTCTCGCCCACTTTCAGCAAGGTATCCTTCGCGAACAGCAGGTCTTTTTTCTCATCTGCAATATATTCAAACTGCTTCGTCTGCACAATAGCGCCGACCGGGCAGGCTTCCTCACACATCCCGCAGAAAATACATTTGCTCTGGTCAATCTCATAACTGACGGCACTGCGGTTGCCATCCTTGTTCGGACCAATCACAATCTGGATCGCCTGTGCAGGGCAAGCCGACTCACACAGCTTGCAGCCGATACATTTCTCTGCACCCTGCTCATCCCTGACCAGCGCATGCATCCCCCTGAACCGGGGAGAATACGGCGTTCTTTCCTCTGGATACCGCACAGTCGCCTTACGGCGGAACATGACCCTCAGGGTAAGGAACATCCCCTGCAGCATCTCTGCCAGCGAAAATGTCTTGATCCAATGTTTCAGCATGCCCTCATCCCCTATAACCAGATATTCAACGGTGTCTGCATCCAGCAGGCGACGAAAACAAGATAAACCAGTGTCACAGGAATCAGGATCTTCCAGCCCAGGCGCATGATGTGGTCATAACGGAAACGTGGAAAAGTCGCACGCACCCAGATAAACACAAAAACGACCGCCGATGTCTTGGCGGCAAGCCAGATCCACCCCGGAATCCATGACAGGAATGCCCAGTCAAACGGTGGCAGCCACCCACCGAGGAACAGGACAGATGCCACTGCAGAAAAGAGAATGACATTGGCATATTCCGCCATGAAGAACATGGCAAACGCCATGCCCGAATATTCAACCATATGACCGGCAACAATCTCAGACTCACCCTCGATAGAGTCGAATGGATGGCGGCCAGTCTCTGCAATCGCGCAGATGATATACACAACAAACAATGGGAAAAGCGGAATCCAGTTCCACGACAGGCAGGTCAGCCCCATCGAGGCAAAGAACCCCTGGCTCTGCCCCAGCACAATATCCGAAAGATTCAGGCTGCCTGAAACCATCAGCACCGTCACCATGACAAAGCCCAATGGAATCCCGAAAGAAATCATCTGGGCCGCCGCACGGACAGCCCCCATCAGCGCAAACTTGGAATTGGATGCCCAACCTGCCAGCATCACCCCATAGATACCCACCGAGGTAATCGTCATCAGGAACAGCAACCCGGCATTCAGGTCTGCCAGCACAATCTCTGCCCCAAAAGGCATCACTGCCCAGGCAGTCAGTGCAGGAACAATCGTCAGCACAGGCGCCAGCCAGAAGAGAACCTTATCCGCCTTTTCCGGAACAATGATTTCCTTCAGCATCAGCTTGAAAGCATCGGCGATTGGCTGCAGCAGCCCCAAAGGACCGACACGGTTCGGACCCAGGCGGGCATGCATCCACCCAATGACCTTACGTTCCCACAATGTCAGGAACGCCATCAGCCCCATCACAGGCAGGATGACAACACCGATCTTGATCATCAGCCAGACAATGAACCAGAATCTGCCGAAAATCATTTCACCGTAGTGATGGATAAGGCTGAGCAACTGCGCCATCATAAGCGTTCCACCCTTATCCTTCCGTCAACCGCCCCCAGCATCGCTGTGTCTGGATGACCTGATACCAGTCGGACAACCGTATCTGGCAATGTCTTATCTGCACAGGCAGGCAGGACCTGTTCACCGCTGTCCTGAATGACACGGACACGGTCACCATCAGCCAGCCCCAATGACTCAAACAGCGCAACCGGCAGATGCACAGCAGGTGCAGTCGCCTGTCTCGTCTTCTGCAGGGAAGATGCCCTGCGGACAATCACATCGGCAAACAGCGCAGGCATATCACCCAGTCGGGTATAACCCCCTTCAGCCACAGGCTGAACCGCAATCGCCTGACCACTGCGGTTGTTCAACAGCTGAGTGAGATCGATGCCCGACAGGCATGCCTCACGCACCTCTTCGGCAGAATTGAAATCAAAACCTTCTTTATCGAGGAAATTCCCCAACACACGCAGCACTTTCCATGCCGGTCTTGCCTCTTTCAGAGGCAGAGCCGCTGCGCCAAATGACTGAACAGCCCCAGCCATGTTGATATAAGTACCCGATGTTTCGCTGAATGGCGCAACCGGCAGCATGACATCGGCATAATCCATGCCGTGCCTGAATGGTGACATCACCACAACCATCTCAGCCTGTTCCAATGCGGCTGACATCGCAGGCTGGTTATAGGCTTCAAGTTCCGGCTCGGTATGCAGCAGCAGGAATGCCTTGGAAGTATCAGAAGCAATCGACTGCAGGGAAACACCTGACTCGGGTGCAGGATAAGCCTTCGCAACCATACCCCCGACACCATTCGCACCTGTTGGCAGACAACCCAATGCCGCGCCAACCTGATCGGCAATCCATTCTGCCAATGCAAAAATCTGAGATGCCTGCTGATGCTGAAGCGCCAATGCCCCGAGGAACACCGCCTTCTGCTCACCTGACAACAGGGAATCCGCAATCACCAGTGCCGCATCAGATGGCTCAACCGCCTCAAGACCCGCAGGAACCGCAACACCTTTCTTCTGGGCAACCGCGCAGACAACCTCAGTCAATATTTTCAACCAACGGATGGAAGCATCCACAAACTGCGCTTTGACCGGCATCAGCCAGTCTTCATCCATCGCATGGATTCTGGAAACCTCTGCACCACCCGCAACCGCCTTACGGAAACGCACTGCCAAGACTGGTGCCTCATCCCGCAGACAGGAACCAATCACCAGCATACAGTCGAGTTTCTCAACCGCCTCAACCGGCATCCCCAGCCATGGCACAACCTTGCCGTCCAGTGATGTATCCTGCTGACGCAGTCGGTATTCAACCTTTTCACTGCCCAGCGAACGCATCAGTTTCTGGAGCAGATACAGCTCTTCCAATGTCGCCTGAGGAGAAGCCAATGCCGCCAAAGCATCATCACCATGATCTTCGGCAATATGTTTCAGACCATGCGCCACATAGCTCAATGCAGTCTGCCAGTCTGTCTCAATCCATTCACCGCCCTGCTTGACCATCGGCACAGTCAGGCGTTCGGCACTGTTCAATGCCTCATAGGAGAAACGGTCACGGTCAGAAATCCAGCACTCATTGATGACTTCATTCTCAACCGGCAGCACCCGCTTGACCTGACCGCCCAAAGTCTGGACATTCAGATTGGAACCCAGGCTGTCATGCGGGCTCACCGATGGATGGGAATCCAGCTCCCAGCCCCGGGCTGTAAAGCGGAACGGTCTTGAAGTCAGCGCACCGACCGGGCAGACATCAATCAGGTTGCCAGAAAGCTCTGAGCTGACCCAGCGCTCATTGAATGGCGCAACCTCGACCTTCTCGCCGCGGTTCATCATGCCCAGTTCCATCAGACCAGCCACTTCCTGCCCAAAACGGACACAGCGGGTACACTGGATGCACCGGCTCATATCCTGCATGGAAATCAGCGGACCGATGTCTTTGACAAAGACAATGCGCTTCTCACCCTGATAGCGGGAAGCATCCGCACCATACTCAATCGAGTAATCCTGCAGGCGGCATTCACCGCCCTGGTCACAGACCGGGCAATCCAGCGGATGGTTGATCAGCAGGAACTCCATCACTGCCCTGCGGGCATCTTTCACCCTCTCGGAATCCGTATGGATCACCATACCTTCCGTGACAGGCGTTGCACAGGCAGGCACAGGTCTCGGCATTTTCTCGACATCGACCAGACACATCCGGCACCCCGCAGTCACGGAGAGCTTTTTGTGGTAGCAGAAATGCGGCACCGCCACGCCTGCATCAAGCGCGGTCTGCAGCACGGAAGCACCTGGCTCCGCCTGTACCTTTCTGCCGTCGATTTCGATTTCCATTACTTACCCAGCCCACTGTCAGCAGTGAGGCATTTTCCCTGTTCAATATGTTCTAAAAATTCGCCGCGGAAATGCTTCAGGAAAGACCTGACCGGCATTGCCGCCGCATCACCCAGTGCGCAGACCGTGCGCCCCTGGATATTGGCAGCCACAGAATCCAGCAGATCAATATCCGCAGGCACTGCAGTGCCCTGTTCTATTTTTTCAAGCAAACGCACCATCCATCCCGTACCTTCACGGCATGGCGTACACTGCCCACACGATTCATTCCGATAGAAACGGGTGATATTCAGCAACGCATGCACCATATCCCGTGTCTCATCCAACACGATGATGCCACCTGTCCCCATCATGGATCCTGCCTTGGCAATCGAATCGTAGTCCAAGGTCAAATCCATCATGATATCACCGGGCACAACAGGTGCCGAAGAGCCCCCAGGGATAACCCCCTTGATCTTCCGTCCTTCAGGCACACCGCCCGCCAGTTCCAGCAGATCCCTGAAAGGAGTCCCTATCGGCAGTTCATAACACCCCGGATGCACCACATCCCCACAGATGGAGAAAATCTTGGTGCCCTGATTGCCATCCCTACCCAATGCCGCATAAGCCTCGCCGCCCATCGCCATGATGAACGGCACATAAGCCAATGTCTCAACATTGTTGATAGTGGTCGGCTGACCATACAGCCCACGCTGAGCAGGGAAAGGCGGCTTGAACCGGGGCTGTCCACGCTTGCCCTCAATCGATTCCAGCATGGCGGTCTCTTCACCGCAGACATAAGCCCCAGCCCCATGCACAGCGTGCAATTCAAAATCCACACCAGAACCCAAGATATCCTTGCCGATAAATCCCGCAGCCCTTGCCTGCTCAATCGCCTCCTCAAACTGGTGATAGATCTGCATGATCTCACCGTGGATATAGATATACCCGATGGTCGTGCCCATGACATAAGCCGCCAGCACCATGCCCTCAATCACCGCATGTGGGTTATAGCGGAGAATATCCCGGTCCTTGAAAGTCCCCGGTTCACTTTCATCCGCATTGCAGATCAGGTACTTCTGCCCTGCATAATCCTTGGGCATAAAGCCCCATTTGACCGCAGCCGGGAAACCCGCACCACCACGGCCACGGAGACCTGCCGCCTGAACCTCTGCCCGAACAGCATCAGGAGCGATCTTCTCAGTCAATACCCGTCTCAGCTGGACATAACCACCACGCGCAGCGTAGTCGTCCAATGTCCAGTTCTCCCCTGTCAGCCCAGCGAGCAGCAGCGGTGAAAGATGACGGTTATGCAGACAGGTCATGATTTCAGCTTCTCCAGTAACCTGTCGATTTTTTCCTTCGACATCTGCATATGCATCTCACGGTCATTGACCAGAATCACCGGACCATCACCACAGGCCCCCATGCATTCACTCTCCACCAGCGTGAACATGCCATCAGGTGTCGTCTCACCAAAACCGATACCCAGTTTTTCCTTTAGGTAATTGGCGAGCTTCTCACTGCCAGACATCTCGCATGGCAGGTTGTTGCAGATCGACAGCTTGTATTTCCCGACAGGGTGGGTATTGAACAGGCTGTAAAAACTCGCCACCTCCTGAATACCTGTCACAGGCACCTTCAGGTAGTCCGCTATCTCCTGCATGAGCTCTGGCGACAGCCACCCTTTTTCTTCCTGCGCAATCGTCATTGCCGCAATCGCCGCAGACAGCTTCTTCGTTGGCGGGAACTTTGCCAGCTCTTTTTCAATCTTTCGATAGGATTCTTCACTCAGCAGCATAATCTGTCCTTATCCGCCCTTAACGGTCAACTTCCCCAAACACAATATCAATACTGCCGATTGCAGTCACCAGATCAGGCACCAGAAGCCCCTTGACCAGTTTCTCAAGCCCCTGCAGATGCACAAATGATGGCGCACGGATCTTCATCCGGAACGGCTTGTTTGCCCCATCCGAAACAAAATAGATACCAAACTCACCTTTCGGCGCCTCAACAGACGCATAAGCCTCCCCCCGAGGCAGATGGAAACCCTCTGAGAACAGCTTGAAATGATGGATCATCTCTTCCATCCCAGACTGCATCTTCTCCCGTGGTGGAGGTGACACCCTGTAATCGCTTGACTTGATTGGACCCGGGTTCTTTCTCAGCCAATCCACACACTGGCGGATGATACGGTTCGACTCACGCAGTTCTGCAACACGCACCAGATAGCGGTCATAGCAGTCACCTTCCTTGCCGACAGGAATATCAAACGCCAGCTGGTCATAAACCTCATACGGCTGCTTCCTGCGCAGATCCCAAGCCACCCCGGAACCTCTCAGCATCGGCCCTGTAAAACCGTTTGCCATCGCCTCTTCAGGAGAAACAACACCGACACCCACCATACGCTGTTTCCAGATGCGGTTATCGGTCAGCAGGGTTTCATACTCATCCACACATTTCGGAAAGCGGTCGGTGAAGCGTTCGATGAAATCCAAGAGAGAGCCCTGACGGTTCTCATTCAGCTGGGCAACACGCTTGTCACTCTGGAAACGGGTCTTCTTGAACAGCGGCATACTGTCTGGCAGATCGCGGTTCACACCACCCGGGCGGTAATACGCCGCATGCATACGCGCACCACTCACCGCCTCATAGCAGTCCATCAGATCCTCACGTTCACGGAACGCATACAGGAACACCGCCATCGCCCCCAGATCCAAAGCCTGGGAACCGATCCACAGCAGATGGCTCATGATGCGGGTAATCTCATCGAACATCACCCGGATGTACTGCGCGCGGACCGGCACATCGATGCCCAGCATCTTTTCTGTTGCCATGACATAGGCATGCTCACTGCACATCATCGAGACATAATCCAGGCGGTCCATGTATGGCAGTGCCTGCAGATAGGTCCGTTTTTCAGCTAATTTTTCTGTCGCCCGATGCAGCATCCCGATATGTGGATCGGCGCGCACAATCGTTTCGCCATCCAGCTCAAGAATCAAGCGCAGCACACCGTGTGCCGCAGGATGCTGTGGACCGAAGTTCAGTGTGTAGTTCTGGATCTCAGCCACGATTCACCCCCTTGTCACGGATAACCCTTGGCGTGATCTCACGCGGCTCAATCGTGACCGGCTGATAGACAATCCGCTTCTGCGCCTCGTCATAACGCATTTCCACATACCCCTGCACAGGAAAATCCTTGCGGAAAGGATGCCCGGTAAAACCATAATCAGTCAGGATACGGCGCAGGTCAGGATGCCCTTCAAAAAGAATCCCATACAAATCGAATGCTTCGCGCTCAAACCAGTTGGCAGATGGCCAGACAGGCATCAAAGTCTGCACCTGTGGCTTCTCGTCATCCTCAGCAAACACACGCACACGGAGACGGCAGTTGTGGGTCAGTGACAGCAGATGCACCACCACCGCAAAACGCGGATGACCCAACTCAGATTCACCGCCATAACCCTGATAATCGACACCGCACAGATCGATAAGCTCCTCGAAACGGAAACCCTCATCATCCCGAAGCACCAGCATGACATCGCGGTAAACAGCAGACGGCACAACCATCGTCACCTCACCAAAGGCGACAGAAACCACCACGCCATCGGCGATGAACCGTTCTCTCAGTTTTTCTGCCAGTTCTTCCGGATTTCTCTGCATCGGCAACTCCATTACTGGCGGGCAATCGTTGAAGTGCGCTTGATCTTCGTCCTCAGCTGCATCAGCGCATAAAGCAGCGCTTCTGCGGTTGGAGGACAACCTGGCACATAGATATCGACAGGCACGATGCGGTCGCATCCCCTGACGACAGAATAAGAATCATGGTAGTAACCGCCGCCATTCGCACAGGACCCCATCGACACCACCCAGCGGGGCTCTGCCATCTGGTCATAAACCTTGCGGAGCGCAGGCGCCATCTTGTTGCAGAGCGTGCCAGCCACAATCATCAGGTCAGACTGGCGAGGCGATGGACGGAAAAAAGTCCCGAAACGGTCCATGTCATAGCGGGAGGCAGAACTGTGCATCATCTCCATCGCACAGCAGGCAAGCCCGAAAGAAACAGGCCAAAGCGACCCAGTGCGCAGCCAATTGATTGCGCTGTCCAGTGTCGTTGTCACAAAACCTTTTTCAAGCAGACCGTCGATAGCCACAGATTACTCCCAGTTGAGTGCGCCTTTTTTCCAGATATAGATGAAGCCCACCAGCAGTTCAGCCAGGAAAATCATCACAGCCACGAACACCTGAAAACCCAGCTCACGCACAGAAGTCGCCCATGGGAACAGGAAGGCCGTTTCCACATCGAACAGGATGAACAGGATCGCAATCAGGTAAAAGCGCACATCGAACTTGGTATGCGCCTCTTCAAACGGTGCAAAACCGCACTCGTAGATGGAATTCTTCTCAGCATCAGGGCGATGCGGCCCGAGGATGCGCCCCAGGACAAGGGAAAAGACACCGAATGTCAATGCGGCCAGCAGGAAAAGAAACACCGGCAGATAATGTTCTGGAGTCATTCAGCACCTGAAACTGATGGGTTGATGAACAGCTGATGCCACACCCGATAAACACGCAATCCGGAAAAATCAGAGGACACTCGCACCAAAATATCATGATACACCACTGGGGCTTATTCGCCCAGAAAACGGCTGTTTTCAGATGGGATAGACTCTATGGGAAGCGGTGCGGATTTGCTCTCGGGACAGGTGACAGGGTTATGTTCCACCCCCTACCAACTAATAATTAACTATTCCTTGGAGAAAATATCGTCCAAGGTCTTTTCCATGACATTAATCAAATTGACGACAAGAGCATTTCCCATGCAGAAGTAACGCATCCGTTCAGGCATAGAGGCAGTGCCATCTCCCACCTTGCTATCTTTTGTCCAGTTGTCTGGGAAACCTTGAATCCTCTCGGTTTCAATAGGCGTGAGAATTCGGATTTTTTCAGTTTTCTTGTCTTTGACGATATGGGTGCTTCGATTGAAACTCCCCTCAGATGTCAGCATGGTTCTCGCTGGAGCATCCCATTGGTCAACCATGGAGATTGGACCTTCAGAGAAAACATACTGATGACCATTAGCGGCGGTTCTCAATCGCTTCTTCGCACCCTTCAGGTATTGCCACGTCTGTCTGGATTCTTTAGGCAATTCCACTTCTGTCTCGTCAGAATGAGTGACGTTTGGTGATGTGTAATAAAGGCGTTCGTTAGTAATGAAATACTTTTGGTCAACATCACCCTGCTCAAGAATATCGCCCAGCATAGTTGCGCTTGGAGAGAATGGTTTGGTCTTTGCTGTATGGATGGTGCCATCAAGCATGTAACCACTGTTCTCGAACAGATACTGAAAATCATCAGATACTTTCAGCAAATCTGTATCCAGAGCTATCGGCTCTCTCAAGTCATCGAAAGACACTGGCTGAATAGGAAAACAGCGGGCAAAGAAACCATCCTGATTAAAGATTCTATGCTGGTCTCTCTTGGATTTTTTCAACAAGCGCTGAACATACTTCGTATCCTGTTTTGCCGCAAAAATAAATATTCTGCGCCGTCTTTGTACAAAGCCTTGTTCAGCAGCATTCACAACTCGCCATTCAACGAAATAGCCCTCATTGCGCAGACAGGCAAGGATGACACCGAAGTCGCGACCTCTCTGCTTCGATGGTGATTTCAGCAGGCGATCTACGTTTTCGAGTAGCAAGAATGGTGGATTTTTTGCCTTGATGACATCGTGGATTGACCACCAGAGAACTCCCTTTTTGCCCTCGATACCTTTTTCGTCTTTCAGGCTTCGAGCAACTGAGTAATCTTGGCAAGGGAATCCGCCAACAAGGAGGTTGTGGTCGGGAATGTTGTTCTTTTCAACGGTTGCAATATCCTGACAGGTCGTATCTTCGCCGGCAAGATCCAATGACTGACCAAAGTGGTTGACATAGCAACCATGCGCCCACTGGCTCTTCTTTCCTGGCTCCCATTGACTGAACCAGACCGTGTTCCATTTTTCAGGTTTGGTCGCATCCGCAATGGACTTGATGCCATTCAAGCCACAGCGAAATCCGCCGACGCCAGCAAAAAGTTCACAGACGGTTTTTTTCATGATTAAGCCAAATACGCCTCAAAGGTCAAAAGCAATATATTGGCATGATCAGAGCCAATGATCAACCTTTCAGACTATCATTTATCTGCTCATAGATGTAAGTGTTGTTTAACCAGAAACATTGTTTTGGAAAACTTCGTCCATCAGGTAACTCATAGGTGTCATTTTTGTCTCTTGCATGAGGTCTGACATGGCTCACTCGGCTTTCTGTCCCTTTAGGGAAATTGTTGTAAGTGATACCTTTAACCACCTTGATTTCCAAACCATCAATCAAAACCTGTTTTGTCCGCTCCCAGACGGGTTTGACCTCATTTTCAATGTCTTGGAAAGGCATGTTCCAGAACTGTGCGCCTCTCAAGCGCAGCACCCCTTCTGAATCTTCTTTAAATACCACAAAGAAAAAACGGGTTTCACGAAGATAATCGCCAAATGTACTGTCTTCCCATTCTTCAAGGACCAATTCCTTGAATTTGAAAGTTGGGAACGACATATGCTCTTTTATCCTGTTTTTCTGGTTAATTCGAATGGTTTTGACGACAATATTGGCTTTTACAAATTCCTCCGCCTGATTGCTTGTGACGCCAAGGATTCTGAATGCGAGGTTTGATTCCAGATTTTTAGGACGATTCTTGTAAGAAATCTCCAACGCACCGCATAACTCATCAACAGAATAGCCTTTATATCGAGCAATCTTCTGAGTGATATATGCCTCAAAATCATCTGGTGCGTCTTTAGAAAGAATAGGCTGATAGAGTTGTTTCCCTGTCCTAATGTAATTATTCAGGACATAAGTCATGTACGATGATTTGAATGCAAATGCCCGGGGCTTTGCGGGAATATCACTGAACGGTTGTCCTCTCCTGACACTGCCAGTTGCTCCCTTTGTTGCAGCACCGAGGTACAGAGTATCTGCCTCAGAAATTTCGTGAGCTTTTCCAGCCTTGATTTTATTTACGATTGTCTCGAAATCATGCTTGATGATTTTTAAATCCTGCTCTGGTGGAGTAAATAGTTTTGAGAAATCGATACGGTAATCAAGATTTTCAACGCCCTGTTGGAACAGATAATAGACAAGGAGAATAAGACGGGATTTGTACCAGAAGTGACTGGTATCAAATGACTCATCGACCACTTTGAAGTAATCAATCATGGTCAGAATGAGTCTTTCCTTTGCCGAATAGGATTTATTGTTATTGATTTTGTATGGAGTGACTTTCAGTTCAACCCCTGCTTCTGGGAAGTCTGGACGAGCGTCACTGTTGGGTTTGTAACGGAAGAAACATTCTTCGATTATCTGCCCCAGATTCCCTTTATTTCTCTTTGCCTTGCTACTGACAACATAATCCGCAGAGGATTCCTCCACCTTGTCAGAAACAAATTCCTGTTCAGCCGCTTCCCAGATTTCGCGGAATGTCTTGCCTATCAATCTCTTTGAGAATGCTTCAATGGACTCAGGATCTGTTTTGTCGTATTCGAGATTGGATGCCATGGGGAAATCCTTATTC
>CAZHQM010000023.1:0-16625 GCA_964534155.1 uncultured Oxalobacter sp. | reverse complement strand
GCCCTGTTCTTCGAGGGTCTTGCTGATGCGGTTGATATCGCCGCCTGGATCGACAACGGCTGCTTTGTTGGTTGCTTCGTCCCACATCAGCGTGCAGTTCTGCTGGAATGCGGTAACAGGAATGATCATGAATTTCATGGCTGTATGTTCTTGTCTTTATGGGTTGAAAAAGATGTGTGCCTGCCCGGCACATCATCTACTGCGTTATGTCGCCGATAATTATAGCGGTATTTATCGGCAGATAGATGAAAAATCAGTGTTTTTTCTTGGCTTTAACAGCAGGTTTGGATGCCGCTGGTGCTTTATCTGCTTGTTTGTCCACTGGTTTATCTGCTGTTTCCTCAGCGGGGGCATCTGCTTTGATGATGCGGATGCTGTTGGCATTCAATGGCTTGACTGCCAGTGTGCCGGCGCTTTCACTGTCGGATGCCATGCATTGGTTGTAACCCGAGACACCTGCGAAAACAATGTTGACGACGAAGAGGAGCCAGAACAGGATTTTCATAGTTTTCCAGATTGGATGGATGAGATATAAAGTCCGGTCAGAACCAGATTGTCAACGATATGGCATGGCACAGACATGCTTGGTGCGATATACGTTGCCGCTCCACCTGAAATCAGGCAGTGGACATTATCATATTTCTTGCTGAATGCCTCAACAGCCCGCTCGATTGCACCAGACTGTGCGCTGAGACAGCCTGCGATGATGGCACTGCGGGTGTCGGTTGCGAAAGGGGTGACAGCATCATCGATGCCTTCAATGTCTGGCAACTGGGCTGTGTTGACTGCCAGTGAGTGTGCCATGAGACCGAGTCCCGGCAGGATCATGCCTCCGCAGAAGGTGCCGTCTGGTGTGATGGAATCAACAGTTGTTGCGGTACCTGCGGTGGCGACAACAAGCGCCTTGTTTGGAAAGAGTGCGTGTGCACCGATCATAGAGGCAAAACGGTCGCAACCCAGCTGGGTACAGTTGGTGTAGGTGTTCTTGATGCCAGCATGGAAAGGATATGAGGCAAAGTGGCTGATCTTCGGTTTGTTCGGCAGGCGTTTCAGGAACTTGATCAGGGTATCCGAGATTTTCTTGCCAGCGACATTGGAGATCAGGACATTGTCAATCGGGTAGGAATTGTTCAGCACCTGCCATGTGCGGTCAAGTGAGATCATGTCTTTGTGGCGGACAATGCCAAAAGACTGCCAGAGCATTTCACCGTAGCGGGGTTCGGCGTTTGGTTTTGGGCAGGCCCATTTGATGGAAGTATTGCCAACGTCAATCAGCAGCATAGCTGTGTTTCCTATTCTGTCCTCAATGAGACATCTCCTGAGAGAACGGTCTCAATGCCTTTGTCTGTCTTAATTCTCAGCCGTCCATCTGAATCAATACCAAGTGCCTGCCCTGACAGCAGGGTTTCTGTCCCTTGGACAATGGCAACCTGTTTTTGATGGTAAGCGTGCAGATTATTCCAGACTGGTGCCAATGTGGCAAAACCTTTTTCATCCAGTTGCCGCAGATGGCTGCCCAGACTGTCAGCGATAACTGCCATCAGCCGGTTCCTGTTCATCTGTGCAAGCCATGGCATATCTGCGACAGGCTGACCGATGGACTGCTCCATGCTGTCAGTCAGCAGGAGATTGATGCCGATACCGATGACCGCCCAGTGATTGTGTGTTCTATCGGGCAGTTCGGTCAGGATGCCAGCCAGTTTCCCCCCATTCTTCAGGATATCGTTCGGCCATTTCAGCAGAACCCTGACACCACATTGCTGTAGGGCAGAAGCAACAGCAATGCCAGCGGTGAGCGGGATGCCGATCATCTGTGTGGCAGGTTGGGAGAACCGCCATGCCAGCGAAAAGGTCAGTGAACCTTCTGCACTGGAGAGCCAGGACCTGCCGTTGCGTCCCCTGCCGCCGGTCTGCTCAACCGCCGCAAGGAGGGTGTTCCGGGTGATCCGGTCTGCACGGATCTGGTCGAGAAGATCCTGATTGGTGGAGACTGTCTGCTTGATGACCTGAATGTGGATATCCTCAGTCATCAGTGCTGAAATCGTCTCAGCGGACAGTGAATGGCTCATAGGTGTTGCGTGTATTCAAAGGAATGCCAGTTTTAAAAGTTCATATGCAAACTAAAATGTTATCATCCCTATGGTCTGCCATGCGTATTTTTCATGGCGAAAGCATTTCTTTAATGATTGGTTTTATTTTAGATTTCAAGAAACATGGCATCGTTTCCGCAACAGGTTCCTAGACTGGAGATTCAGGGCAGCAGGGCTGTTGCGTCTGGATGTTGGCGGGTGGATGCGCTGGCGGTGAAAGGCAAGGCGAAAGAAATCACCGATGCCATGCGCAAAATCCACGATGCAGGTGCCCTGTCCTGGGATCTGACCGGTGTTGAGGCGATGGACTATTTCGGTGCACAGCTGTTGTGGAATGGCTGGAGCCGCCATTTCCCAGCCAGATTGAATGTGAAGCCTGAGCAGGACAGGCTGTTCTCACGTCTTTCCAAGACCGGTGACCTGAACCGTCCTTCCGAGCAGTTTGAAGTCAATATTCCTGCTGCCATCAAGAGTGTGCCAATCGGGTTTGTGCGGCATATGATCCGCATCGACCAGTTGCTGGGACAGCTGACATTGGATTTCTTCCGATTCCTTGGGGCGCCCATGCGTGGTCCCTGGCGTGAGATTTCCGCAAATATTTTCCATACCGGTGCCCAGGCATTGGGGATTATCGCGATTGTCGGTTTCCTGATCGGGGTGGTGCTGTCCTACCTGTCTGCCCAGCAGCTGCATATGTTCGGCGGGGATATCTATCTGGTTGATCTGCTCGGCATGAGTGTTGTCCGTGAACTGGGGCCACTGTTGGCTGCCATCCTGATTGCAGGCCGCTCGGGTTCTGCGATGACTGCCCAGCTGGGCGTGATGCGGGTGACAGAAGAGCTGGATGCGATGCAGGTCATGGGGATGTCGCATGGATTCCGGCTTGTGCTGCCCCGTGTGATGGCGTTGGGACTTTCGTTGCCGATGCTGGTGGTCTGGACGGATATAGTCGCCCTGATCGGTGGGGCATTTGCGGGCAAGATGTCGATTGGTCTGTCGATGGCGTACTTTATCAGCGCATTGCCTGATGCGGTGCCGATTGCCAATTTCTGGATTGGTATTGGCAAGGGCATGGTGTTTGGCGTCATTATCGCGATCATCGCCTGCTATCAAGGGCTGAGGGTTCAGCCGAATACCGAGAGCCTTGGTCAGGGGACTACCCGTTCAGTGGTGATTTCCATCACTGCGGTGATTTTTGCCGATGCATTGTTTGCGATTGTGCTGCAGGGGGTAGGGTACTGATGGAAGCGATTATTGACATCCAGGGACTGCGCACCCAGTTTGGCAGTAATGTCATTCATGAAAACCTGAACCTGACGATTGAACGGGGAGCGATTGTCTCGATTATCGGGGGCTCGGGTACAGGTAAAACCACATTGCTTCGCCAGATTTTGGGATTGGAAAAGCCAGCTGCCGGGAGAATCAGGGTGTTGGGGCTTGACCGCTCAGCCGCCTCTGCAAAAGAACTGCGGGCACTGAACAGCCGTTGGGGCGTACTGTTCCAGCAGGGGGCGCTTTTTTCAGCCTTGTCGGTCTTTGACAATATCGCCCTGCCGATGCGCGAGCTTCGGGGATTGCCAGAAGCCCTGATTTCGGATGCTGTGATGCTGAAGCTGCAGATGGTCGGGCTGAAACCGAATGATGCGAACAAGATGCCAGCCAACCTGTCTGGCGGGATGATCAAGCGTGTGGCGTTGGCGCGTGCACTGGCGCTTGAGCCGGAACTGATTTTTCTGGATGAGCCGACTTCGGGGCTTGATCCGGTTGCCTCAGACAGTTTTGTGGAACTGATCCAGGAGCTGCATGATGAGCTGGACCTGACGGTGGTGATGGTTTCACATGACCTCGATACGATTGTCGATATCTCAACGCAGATTGTTGTGCTGGCAGACCGTCATGTGATTGCCAGCGGTCCGATTGAAACGGTGCTGTCGGTCAGACATCCGTTTATTGAAGAATACTTCCTGGGCGCGAGGGGGCAGAAGGTGCTGCGGAATCTGCCCGACTATGATGCCATGATGAAAAGAATTGAGAGGGCTTGATGGAAAACAGATCCCATGCATTTATTGCCGGGCTATTTACCGTCCTTCTGGCGGGGGCTATCCTCGCCATTGTCTGGTTCATGAACCGGGATAAAACGGTCTATGTCCCCTACTGCGTGACAACCCACCAGTCTGTCGGTGGTCTGAGCCCTCAGGCAAAGGTGCGCTTCAAGGGAATCGATGTCGGGCGTGTGACATCCATCGCCTTCAGCAAGGATGTGCCGGGGCAGATTGAGATTGGCATCGATGTGAGTGAAGATGCCCCAGTGACCGCCACCACCTTTGCGACACTGACCTATCAGGGCGTGACCGGGATTGCCTCTGTCGAGCTGAATGATACAGCTGTCGGCGGTGAGAAGCTGGCATCCTCCAGAGAGAATCCTGCCAAACTGCCGATGAAACCCGGGCTGCTGGACGAACTGCAGATCCGTGGCTTGGAAATCCTGAAGCAGGTCCAGACCATCACAACAGGTCTGGCATCGGTTGTGGATGAGAAGAACAGTAAGGAGATTGTGGCGACCATCCAGCACATCAACAAGGCGGCTCAGGGTTGGGAACGTATCCCACCGATCATTGATCCCGGTGTACGTGAGTTTTCTTCTGCTGTCCATGATGGTCATGAGATGTTCGTGACCATGACCAGACTCTCAGAAGATATGAAAGGTCTGGTCAAGAAAGCGGATGTCATGATGAACAAGGGCATCAAGAGCGATGCCATGCCGAAACTGGAAGCACTGGCATCGGATGCCCGGATGACACTCAACAATATCAACAAGCTGCTTGAACAGTATAAACAGCGTCCAAGGGGCCTGCTGTTCGGCGCCCGTGGACCAGCACCTGGACCTGGTGAAGCTGGATTTACCGGTCGGTGATGGAAGTTATTGAAAGGCTTTGTATGCTGAAAAGAATCAAATATGGTGCGGTATCCGTCCTGATGGCAGGCCTGCTGTCTGCCTGTTCGATGATGGATACACGTCCACCAGCCGTGCAGTATGATTTCGGACCCCTGCAGATTGCTGAGATGGGGCAGATGCCGGCAGATGTGCCATCCATCTCTACCAAGGTCTATGCGCCAGAGTGGATGGAAGAGAACCTGATGATGTACCGTCTGGATTATGTCAATCCACAGCAGATCCGTTTCTACACAGAAAGTACATGGACGGCAGTGCCTTCCCGTCTGTTCAAGCACCGTCTGGATTCTTATCTGATGTCGGTCGGCAACCGTGCGAACAGTGTCATGGAAGGGGAAACCCTGACGCTTCAGATTGTCTTCGAGGACTTCAGCCAGCATTTCAGCGATGAGAGTCACAGCACCAGCCGCATGATTGCCCGGGTGGCGCTGTTCAAGGACCGGACACTGATTGCGCAACAGCGGTTCACCGAGGAAATCCCGACCGACTCCGCTGATGCCATGGGTGGTGCCAAGGCTTTTGCCAAAGGATCAGATGCCATGATTGCGAATATCATGAACTGGGTTGCTGTCAAGCATCATTAAGCACAGGATCAGGAGTTTTTATGGGAAACGCAAATACATTCTTCATCTCGGGCGAGGTAGGGCAGCTTGAATGCTTGATGGAACTGCCAGATGGTCAGCCAGTAGGGATTGCCCTGGTGGCGCATCCTCATCCGCTCTATGGTGGCGAGATGCACAACAAGGTCACCCGAACCATTGCCAAGAGTTTCAATGATCTGGGTTATATCGCTGTGCGGATGAATTTCCGCGGGGTGGGAATGTCTCAGGGCACCCATGATTACGGCAAGGGTGAGGCAGAGGACATGGCGCTGCTGATGGAACATCTCCAGAAAGATTTTCCTAACCTGCCGGTGGTGCTGGGCGGTTATTCTTTCGGCACCTATGTCCAGTCACTGCTCTGCGAACAGCTGGTCAAGGCAGGCAAGCCTCAGCCACGGATGGTGCTGGTCAGTACCACTGCCGGGATGTGGACAACCGATACCGTGCCTGCCGATACCGTGCTGATCCATGGGGATATCGATGATATGGTGCCACTGAACAATCTGCTGGAATGGGCGCGCCCACAGGGGCTGACAGTCCATGTCATTACGGGAGCAGACCATTTCTACAACCGTAAACTCCAGCCGATTCATGATATCATCCTGACCCATTTCAGATAATCAGATAACGTCTGATAGGAGCAGATGGATTCCATATCAGACATGATGAGGAGTATTTATGAGCACCAGTATGAGTGGCAGCTGTTTTCTCGGTGATACCGACCCAATCCAGTATCCTTGTGATTTCCCGATCAAGATCATGGGGCTGAAGCAGAAAGGGTTTGAAGAAGCGGTATCTGCACTTGTCTGCCTGCATGATGACAAGTTCGACCCTGCGACACTGCAGGTCAAACCCTCTGCCAAAGGTAAATATCTGGCATTGACCGCAGTTGTGCATGCAGTCAGCCGTGAACAGCTGGACAATATCTATCGGGCGTTGACCTCCCACCCTATGGTCAAGATCGTTCTCTGATTTTTCAACCGTCGGGGGATGTGATGGATGCGGTGAGAATCCGTCAGTTAGGGAGGGTTCCCTATAAATCCACTTACCACCAGATGGTGCAGTTCACGCAGCAGCGGAACGCCCAGACACCTGATGAAATCTGGCTGGTAGAACATCCCCCTGTCTTTACCCTTGGCAAGGCGGCAGATACTGCGAATGTGCTGTCTGCCGGTGCCATTCCTGTTATCCAGACCGACCGTGGCGGTGATGTCACCTACCATGGTTTTGGGCAGGCAGTTATCTATCTGCTGTTAGACCTGAAAAGGCGCTTCAACCGATTGTGGGTGCATCGATTGGTCGCACAGATGGAAGAAGCGGTCATCCAGGTACTGGCACAGCATCAGATTCATGGTGAGCGGCATCAAGGCGCACCGGGCATCTATATTCCTGCCCATCAAGGGGCGAAGATTGCGGCACTCGGGCTGAAAGTGACTGGCAGAGGCTGTACCTATCATGGGCTGGCATTGAATGTGGATATGGACCTGTCGCCATTCAGTGCCATCAATCCCTGTGGATATGCCGGGCTGCCAGTGACCGATATGAAGACTGAAGGTGTGTTGTGTCAGGTAGCCGACATCCAGATGGCATTGGTCAAGGCACTGGCTGATACAGTCGGCTTCAATGTGGTGGAGGGCGATGATGCCTGATAACCTGCCTGAACAGAAAATCGTCTTGCATCCCCGACAGAAAGGCGCTGAGAAAACCGCCCGTATTCCTGTGCCGGTTGAATCTGCTGAGAAACTGCCGAAACCCCCTTGGCTCAAGGTGCGGGCTGGCGCCTTTGCCTCGCATTTCAGTCAGGTAAAAGACCTGCTGAAAGCGCATCGGTTGGTCACTGTCTGTGACGAGGCGACCTGCCCAAACAAGGGGGAATGCTATGGCAGTGGCACAGCGGCGTTCATGATTCTGGGTGACCGATGCACTCGCCGTTGCCCATTCTGTGATGTGGCGCATGGGACTCCTCTGCCACCTGATACCCATGAGCCTGAAGCACTGGCATCAGTCGTTGCCCAACTGAAGCTGAACCATGTGGTCATCACCTCGGTGAACCGCGATGACCTGCCAGACGGCGGGGCAGGTCACTTCATCGCCTGCCAGCAGGCTATCCGAAAACAGTCACCACAGACCCATATTGAGATCCTCACACCTGATTTCAGGCGGAAAGAAGCGGTTGCCCTCGATCTGTTTACCGAGAATCCGCCTGATATCTTCAACCATAACCTTGAGACCGTGCCGAGGTTGTATCCCCATAGCCGACCGGGAGCAGATTACCAAGGCTCATTGTCCCTGCTGAAAGCATTTGGTGAGCGGTGCCCCAATGTTCCCCGAAAATCCGGGCTGATGGTTGGGCTTGGCGAGACAGATGAAGAAGTCATCCAGACCATTTCAGACCTGTATCAGCATGGTGTCAGGATGCTTACCATCGGGCAGTACCTGCAGCCTTCAAAACATCATCTGCCGGTTCGGCGTTATGTCACGCCAGAAACCTTTGACTGGTACAAGGCAGAAGCATTGAAAATCGGCTTTGATTTTGTTGCCTCAGCTCCGCTTGTGCGTTCTAGCTACCATGCTGGGATACAGGCGGAAAAGGTGTTGAAAAACCACCGAACTATCAAATAATTTGATATAATTGCATATATATCAAATTGAGGTGGTGATGGATATCAAAAAACTGATAAAAAAATTCGGTGGTCAAAGCGCTCTGGCAGAACAGCTTGGCATTCGCCAAAGTGCCATCGCCTATTGGGTCAAGAAAAATGCCATCCCAACTAAATGGCATACTCCCCTGTACACAATTGCCAAGCGTAATGGCATTGATATCTCTGCCAGTGACCTGGCTGCAATCGAACTCCGACAAGATGAAACGCCCTATGTCATCACTCATATCTCTCCTGATGACAAAGAGCCAGAAACAGCTTTCCAGACAGGGGCAAGGCAATTCCTCTTTTATGCCTCGGAAAATGGCAGCACCAGTATCCGTGTCTTTATCGAAGACGAAACCATCTGGGTATCACAGAAAGGCATGGCAGAGATTTTTGAGGTGTCTCCGCAAAACATCAACATCCATCTGAAAAACATTTTTGATAGCAAAGAACTCGTCGAAGATTCAGTTGTTCGGAAATTCCTAATAACAGCTGATAATGGAAAAAACTACTCTGTCAAATACTACAACCTTGATGCCATCATCTCTGTCGGCTATCGGGTCAACTCATACAAAGCCACCCAATTCAGACGCTGGGCGACATCCATTCTCAAAACCTACCTCATCAAAGGTTTTGCCCTCGATGACGAACGGCTGAAGCAAGGCAACAACCTGTTCGATAAAGACTACTTCGATGAACTGCTTGAACGCATCCGCGAAATCCGGGCATCCGAACGTCGTTTCTATCAGAAAATCACGGACATTTACCGAGAATGCAGCTTTGACTACGATAAGCAATCTCCCATCACAAAAAGCTTCTATGCTCATGTGCAGGACAAATTCCACTATGCCATCCACGGACAGACATCCGCGGAACTCATTATGAAACGGGCGGATGCCAACAAACCATTCATGGGACTCACCAGTTATAAGAATGAGAAAAGAGGTGGAAAAATTACCCGCCTAGATGTCACCATTGGTAAAAATTACCTGTCAGAAAACGAGCTCAAAGAACTTGAGCGGCTTGTCAGTATGTATCTTGACTGGGCAGAAAATTTTGCAAGGCGGCATATTCCTATGGCGATGAAAGACTGGGCGGAAAGACTCGACGGATTTCTTAGCTTCAATGCTTATCCTGTCTTGGATAACTTTGGTAAAGTCAAACGGGATGAGGCTGAAAAATATGCCTTGCAACAATTTGAACAATTCAGAGTCCAACAGGACAAAACTTTCAAGTCGGATTTTGACCAACTTACCGAAGAGATCAAAATCAGGCGGAAAATCCCAAAGATGTAAGCCCATCCAATATCAATTCAACTATTAAAGAATCCTTAATAGTTGGCTAAGAAAAGGCAATGTTCAGCGCGCTGGTTCGGCGCTATGTCACCCCTGAGAATTCGACTGGTACAAAGCCGAGGCGCTGAGAATCGGCTTTGATTTTGTTGCCTCAGCTCCGCTCGTCCGTTCCAGTTACCATGCGGGACTGCAGGCGGAACAGGTGCTGGGGAAGAAATAAATTCTCTCAATTCAGGCAACAAAAAACGGGAGCCGAAGCTCCCGCTTTGCTTGGGTAAGGTCAGGTCTTATTCAAACTTATAGACGAACTTGGCCATGAAGCCCTGCCACAGCTGGTTCGAGGAGCTTACGGCATCGTAGTGCAGGCCAAAGGATTTGTTGCCTTTCTGCATGTCTACCCCAACGCTTGCCGTGATGCTGGTGCTGTCAACGATACGGGTCCGGATGGTGTCATATGCATCAACTCCGGTGGCGCTGAATCTGTTGGTGTCTTTCAGGTCCCCTGCCGCAAAGACAACGGCTATGTCGCCTTGTGGACGGATAACCCAGCCACTGTCTGTCTTCAGGCCTGTTTCAAATGCAAGGCCTACCGGCAGGCTGTAGATGTCCTGGGTGTCCCGTTTGGTTGTGAAGACGCTCTCTCCCTGTGCTTTGGTGCTGAATCCGCTTGTTGTCATGCGGTCCCATCTGAGGCCGGCATGCGGCTTGATGGCGGTGCTTTCATTGAGGTCATAGCGGTATTCTGCTTTTCCGCCTACGCTCCACAGGTGCGAGCTGACATCTGCCTTGAGTTTGTTGCCCATGCCGAGGCTTGACGGCAGGTTCTGCTCGATGTCGCTGGTGAAGTGGTTGTATGCTATGTTGCCCATCAGGTTCCAGTTGTCACGGTCGATGCCTCCGTAAAGCGACAGCCCCCAGAAGTCGATGTCGTTCTTGGTGTGGTTGAGATGGCCGGTCGACCCAGCATGGCCGGTTCCCAGCATGCCGGCAATACCCCAGTGTCTGTCGCCTTCTTTGTTGGTCCGGTCAAGTCCGACGATGATGGCGCCCATGTCTGTTCTCAGGCCATAGCTGTCTGCGTTGCCATCATTGCATTCTTTGCCGTGGCAGGTGCCGCTGATGCCGGTGCGGCGGGTGTGCTGGCCGATGACGTCAATCCACAGGTCGGTGTGGTCTTTTTCATGCAGTTTGATGTCTTCTTTTTCGAGCTGCAGGGTCCGGCTGAGCGACAGGTGGTTCTCGATGGACCGCTGGAACATGTTCGAGCCCGAGAAGGTCATGTCTTTGACGCCGCCAAGGCTGCCGATCTGGACGGCGCTGTTGATGGTTTTGGTCATCTGGTCGGTGTCAGACAGGTACCGGATATCGGTCGCACGGGACAGGAACTTAACGCCTGCCTTGCCGCTGTCGGTGTCGATACCCGTCGTTGAGACAAGGCCAGTCAGGTTTTTCGGTGCGTCAACACATGGGAGGACTTCTGATATATCCGCAGCCTCTGCGGTTATCATGACTGTGCCATTAACTGCTGGTGCCGCGCTGTCATCCACTGAACGCTGTGTCCTCTTTTCTGGGGAAGTTTCTTCTGAGGAAGTTTCTTCTGGAGAGGTTCCCACTACAGTATCACCGTCTACACGTTTGAGTTTGAGCAGTGTGCTGGTGCTTGCAATTTTGGTCTGTTTCAGGTTGTCATCTTCCCGCCAGCCGTTTTCGCCTGTATTGACGCCAACTTCACCAAAACCGGTGTTGTAGGCAACCAGGTAGGTGTTGTTGGCCTGTGCACCGGCAACCTGAAGGACTGCTCCATCTTGAACGGTAAGTCCACTCCCTGTGGTGTGGAAGGTGTAGCCTCCTTGGGCAACTGTTCCTGCAATATTTTCAGCAACATCCTGGGCATTTTCTACAATGTCGTTTTTAAGGATATGGCTGCTGTTAAGGGTGATTGTGGTGGTGGTTCCTGACTTGAAGGTTGCGCTGCCCTGTTCGACATGCTTGCCTGCTGCTATTTCGAGCTCTCCACTGTTCAGTGCCATGTCACCCGAGCCGGAAATACCGCTGCCGATGTAGGTATATTTGTGTTCCAGGATTTCTTTTTCTGAGGCCGCTGCACCGTCATCAAGCAGGGCTATGGCTCTTTCAGCTACTTCAGTATTTCCACCAAACTGTAATTCCCCATTATTATGGATGTCGTTTGGGTTATCTGCTGCTGTATTGTCAGTGAAGATAGCTGTTCCGCCGATGGTCAGCATGCCCGCATTGTAGATAGCACCACCATTGCCTACAGCACTATTATTTGTGAAGTCTGTTTCACCGCTGACAATCATGTCCGCGCCGGAATAATTGTAAATTGCGCCACCGAAATATGATCTATTGCCATCAAATGAAGAACTGACAATATTTGCGCTGGCGCCTTTTGCGTTAGTAATAGCTCCACCTTTTCCTGTCTCAGTTTCGGCCGTCGTATAGTTGTCTTTAAATGTATCGCCTACAATCGATAATTTTGCATTGTTGCGGATAGCACCACCAGTAACCCCTGCATAATTCCCTGTATACGTCGAATCTGAATCTATCATGGTTCCTTGTGCGTTATATACGGCGCCACCATGACCACCCGCACTGTTACCAGTAAAAGAATCTCCTTTAATAACCAGCTCCTGCTTGCTGCCAAATGTATAAATGGCGCCACCCCCCGTACCCGCAGCATTTTGGGTATAAGTGGAATCAGTATCATTCATCTTGCCATAATTGATAATGGCACCACCCCAGCGGTTGTCAGATCCAGGAGCAGGATATCTTCCGTTATTATTGAACCTTGAATTAGAAACAGTCAGAGTCCCATCATAATAATTGTTGATTGCACCTCCTTGGAAATTATCTGCATTTTCTGAGAATGTGGTGTTTTCAACAGTGAGATTCCCGTTGTTGAAAATGGCGCCGGCGCTCTCGTTACCTATTGTCTTATCGAAGTAATAGTCCTTATTTTTCGAGAATGTCGAATTCTCAATCATGCCTGTAGCATCAGTATTCAAATAAAGAACAGCGGCGCCTATCTTGACACGTTCAGCATCATATTCACCTGGTTTAATCTCAACTAATCTACCATTTTCGTTATTCTGAAAGGTTGAATCAGTTATCTTAATAGAACTATCTTTTTTAACTTCGATAGCTCCTTTCTCCTCATCATTACCGCCATCTTTAGTGGTTTTGGAGACATAACCTTGCAGGATAGAATTATTAATTTCTTGATAATTTTCTACGACAATTGGGGCAGTAATATTTATCTTTTCGGCAAGAGCTCCATTCATTGACAACCCGCCAACTGCCAATACCGTCACTGCAACCGCAGCCTTTACTGATTTTGTCTTGCCATGCGCACGGGCGTTTTCACCGGTCACCACATAGGTGCCCCGTGCCTTATTGAAAATCGTCTTGAATATTCTGTTCATCATGATTCCTTTTAAACTGTTCTGTCCTGTTCTTTGGGGGGCATTCTTTCTTGTGGAATGCTGAACGGGTTTAATGCAAACAAGTTTCCATAGAGAAACACTTTAAACATAATACCAAATTAAAATTGCGCAAGATAGTGAAATGAAACGAACACGATACTAAATGTTAACTTCTTTGCTTATATAGTGTTGTATTATGAAAACACACTTGTTTCTTTAAATGGGGATTTTGTTTTTTCTGAGGGCAAATAAAAAAGCAGGAACGGCATAAACCGTTCCTGCTGCTAAGCTGTTTGAGAAAGGGGGGTTATTTCCGCCCTCTCAGTGTTTTCTTGACCAGATTGTCGAGTACCTTGATGGTGGCGTTGATGGCTTCTTTCTCAGACATGTCTGCCTTGTTGCCTTCGCTGACGATGGCCAGTGAGGTCATGTATTTGCCATCGACGATGACCATTGGCACGCCATCGATCTGATAGGCGCCAAGCATGGCAACGCCCTGTGCGCAGAGTGCATCGACATAAGGGGAGTTGTACATTTCCTCGAATTTCGCACGGTTGATGCCGTTTTCTTCCATCCAGCGGAATGCCTGGACATCGGTCCGGAATGGGAAGCGGTCTTCCTGCATGGCCTTGAAGACCCTGTGGTGGAAGCTGTTGGTCAGTTCACCCATTGCAGCGAGTGTGTAGAACATTCTCTGCTGGACATTCATCCCTTCGCCAAACTTGATGTGGACACGGCGGAGCAGGACTTTGTCTTTGTTCTGTCTTGCCCAGTTGACGAGCGGGGTATCCAGAGAATAGCAGTGTGGGCAGAAGTAGCCGAAGAATTCGATGATCTCGACTTTCTTGCCTGCCTCAGCGTCCTGCGGGGTCTTGAGTGCCTGATAGTCAACGCCAAGCTGTGGGTTGGATGGGGTCGCTGTTGCCGTCAGGGCTGTCAGACCGATGAGGAGTGCTGCAATCCAACGGGTGATTGATTTGATCATGGTTTATCTGATGACGGTTGTGGTTATGCCATTGCTTTTGAGCTTCGACTGGAGTGAGGCGGCATTGGCACTTGTGACAGGACCGATGCGGACACGGTAGAGGTTGTCAGCGGATTTCTGGACCTGTGCCTTGATGCCCAGGAAAGCGATGCTGCCTTTCTGGTTGTTTGCCTGGTCGAGGTTCTTGAAAGCGCCTGCCTGCAGATAGACCTGCTGGGTGCCACCGGCATTGGCTGCTTCAGCAGGTGGTGCCGGTTTCTGGATGGTTGGCGCAGTATCTGGAGCCTTAGGGTATGGGCTGTTGGTATTGGTTGCCGCTGGCGCATTTGCCCTGAAGTCTGCCTCAGACTGCTGGCCATTTGCCTGCTGCAGGTTGTTCTGGTTGCCATACAGCGCCTGATTCGGATCAGATGCGGCAGGTGCCTGCTGGACAGCGGCAGGTGGTGGGGTGCTTTCCTTGGCTTCTTCTTTCTTGCTGAAAGGAGAGGAACGCAGCATGAAGAATGCCACAACTGCCGCCAGTGCCAGACCGGTGAACAGGCCGACGATAAATCCAAAAAAAGTACCGCTTCTCTGTGTTGCCATGGTGCTTACATTTTCTCAGGAGTGGAAACGCCCAGCAGACCCAGACCGTTGCGCAGGACCTGACGGGTTGCCTTGAGCAGTGCCAGACGGGCGAGTTTGGTTTTCTCATCGTCAACGAGGAAACGTTCTGCGTTGTAGTAGCCATGCAGTTCGCCCGCCAGTTCACGCAGGTAGAAGGCGACGAGGTGAGGGCTCAGTTCATCTGCCGCACGGGTCAGCAGGTCTGGGTATTCTGCCAGTTTGGTGAGCAGTGCGGTTTCGTGTGCTGATGTCAGTGGAGACAGGTCTACATTATCCAGCGTGGATTCATCACCGCCCCATTGTGCGAACACGGAGCAGATACGTGCATGTGCGTACTGGACATAGTAAACAGGGTTCTCATCGGACTGGGAAAGTGCCAGATCGACATCAAAGACGAATTCGGTATCTGCCTTACGGGAGATCAGGAAGAAACGGACGGCATCACGACCACGGGTGATGTCACCATTGCCAGACCATTCAATGAGGTCACGGACAGTGACATAGGAGCCGGCACGTTTGGAAATCTTGACCTCAGCGCCATCTTTCATGACGGTGACCATCTTGTGCAGGACATAGTCAGGGAATGCTTTAGGAATGCCCTTGTTGACACCCTGCAGACCTGCTTTCACACGGGCGATGGTGCCATGATGGTCACTGCCTTGGATATTGACGACTTTGTCGAAGCCTCTGCCCCATTTGTTGATATGGTATGCCACATCTGGTACGAAGTAGGTGTAGGTGCCATCGGTCTTGCGCATGACACGGTCTTTGTCGTCACCGTATTCGGTGGAACGCAGCCAGAGTGCGCCACCATCCTCAAAGGTCTTGCCTTCTTTGGTCAGGGTATCGACGGTTTCCTGAACCTTGCCGTCTGTGTAGAGGGAGGATTCGAGGAAGAAGTTGTCGAAATGGATGCCGAATGCATTGAGGTCGTTGTCCTGTTCATTACGCAGGTAGGCAACGGAGAAGGCACGGATGGACGCGAGATCCTCGACATCACCGGAGCCGGTGACGGTGTCGCAGTTGCGGGCAGAGATGGTTTTCTTTGCGAGGAAGTCCTTGGCGATGTCGGCGATGTAGTCGCCGTTGTAGGCGCTTTCCGGCCAGCCAGCATCACCTGGTTTCAGGCCTTTTGCGCGTGCCTGTACAGACAGGGTCAGGTTGTTGATCTGGACACCGGCATCGTTGTAGTAGAACTCACGGGTGACTGCAAAGCCCTGGGAGGCGAAGAGTGCGGAGATGGCATCGCCCAGTGCACCCTGACGGCCATGACCGACATGGAGTGGACCGGTTGGGTTGGCGGAGACGAATTCGACCATGACTTTCCTGCCGGTGCCACGGTCGCTTGCGCCGAAGTTTTCTTTTGCTGTCAGGACATCAGAAACGACCTGCTGGCGTGCGGCAGGAGTCAGACGGATGTTGATGAAGCCTGGACCTGCGACTTCGCAGGTTTCGATAACGCCTTCGTGCTCTGGCGCTGCCATGATGGATGACACGATGGTGTTCGCGGTTTCACGTGGGTTTTTCTTGAGTGGGCGCGCCAGCTGCATCGCAATGTTGCAGGCTGCATCGCCGTGGGATGCATCGCGTGGGCGTTCGAGGGCAACGAGGGGTTTCTTTTCAAGGTTGAGACCATCTGTCAGGGTATCGACCGCATTCTGGATCAGGCCGGTAATCAGTTGTTTCTGTTGAGCAAGCATGAAATTAAATCAGTAAACCAGTTTCAAAGATAAACGGATTATGTCCGTTTTTTCAGACCAATAGAAGATTATACCTTTCCTGTCGATAAGGGATGCAAGTCCAGACGAAAAAAGCACCTGAAAATCAGGTGCTTTGGAGGAAAGAGGGCGTTTCAGCCCGTCTGGTGGTTATTCAGCTTGTGGTGCTGGTCGTGCACCCATGCGGTGTGCGTGAGGACCGCCTCTGCCATGTGGACCACGTGGACCATGGAAGCCGTTGCCCATGAATTCACGGTCAAAGGTCTTCTGCTGTTCTGGGGTCAGGGT
>CAZHQM010000022.1:0-16695 GCA_964534155.1 uncultured Oxalobacter sp. | reverse complement strand
GGATTAGACAGAACGCTGGCAGCGGATCTGACCTTCAAAGTCATAAACGTAGGCGATTTCGCTGTCTTCGTTTGGCTTTGCCAGAACGGTATTGTGGGTAAAGCTGTGCAGGTAACCTTTGATGGTGAACATCAGGTTTTTGTCTTCTCCGTAGGCTTCAACAACACCAGGTGCTTTCTGGATAGCGGAGGCAATTTTAGGGTACATGGTTTTCCTTTGGTTAATTGTTTAACTGTAACGAATATACCTGTCATAGCGGGACACCGCAAGGGGCTGAATACCCCTTTGGTGCCGTCTGCAATCAGTTGCCACAGATGTAGGTGTCAGGTGCAACGTACTGTTGTTGATTCAGGCTGAATGGAATGCTGATAGTCTTCTTGATATTGGTGCCGTTGGCTGTCCCTGTCACGTTGATGTTGAGTGGGAAATAGCCGGAATTGGTACCTGATTTCTTGTCGACATCAACGGCACATTTCAGGCGGGATTCGCCATCATCGAGTATGACACTGACTGAGCCGAGTGATTTCAGGTGTCCGTTGTCGAGGGCATAGAAGGTGCCGAACTGTGCTGGGCCATCGCTTTCATGTTCAAGTCCGATGAGCATCCAGCCGTAGCTGTTGGTGCCGAACTGAAGGAACCGGTTGTATGGGTATTTCGCCCCATCGCCATCCATACCATAGGTGAAGGTGCGGACTTTCTTGCTGTCGATGATCTTGTAGCCGTCTTGGGTTGGCTGATAGACAATCAGGCTGTGCAGGGTGACCTCACTGTACTGGGTTTTGACAGGACCGCTTGCCCGGACATAGATGTTTTCGCCCTGTTCGGTCATGACAGAATGGTCAAAACGCATCTTGAGACAGGCACCATCGGTACGCCAGCATTGTTTGGTCGCATCGAACTTGTAGGTGTCGTTCATCACCTTGATATCGAGGAGTTCACGTTCTTCTTTTGAGAGCGCTGGCATGACAGCAGGTGCCTGTTCAGCCTGCGATGCCTGTGTTGCAGGTTTTGGTGCTTCATCTTTCTTGCCACAGGCGATGAGTGGCAGTGCCAGTGAGGCTGTCAGCAGGGCAATCAGTGTCTTTTTCATACGGGTTCCTTTACAAGTCTGAAAGAGTCGAACTCTATCCAATTGATATCGGATCGGTGTGCATCAACGGAAAGTCAGTATGTCGAACATCTGGATGGCGGCAATGGCATATTTGTTGATGCCTTCATAGTAGCCGATACAGCTGTGATTGCTGTTTTCAATACGTTCGTCCCTGATGTAACCGATGCAGCTGTGGCTGCTGTTTTCAATGCGTTCACCATTGAGATAGCCGATGCAGCTATGGTTGCTGTTTTCGATACGGTCACTCATTGTGTTCCTTTCGGTTTTCAATGTCCTGTCCGGGCGCTTTTGGCTGTTGCCTTATCGGCAATCAGTCCTTGAAGAGCCAGTAATGGGCTTTTTCCTTGCCCTTGATATAAATCGTCAGCAGTCCTTCGGCATTCTTCGGAGGTGCTTTAGGGAAGCAGTCTTTTCGTACATTGCTAAGGGTTTCCTCTACCACGAAAGTGGTGTCTCCCTTCTTGAATTCATAGTAGAACGCATTGCAGGACAGCCCTTCCATCATCCCATAGTAATTGTTGCTGAAAAAGCCGTTTTTAATCTCGAAATCAGGCAAACCTTTATCAATCAGTCTCGGTTTGTTCCAGGACATGTAGATATAGGTTTCGTTGCCATCTTTATCAGGCTCCCCCTTGGTGATGCGGATATGGTGTTTGGAGGAGTGGAGCACCGTATCTGCCATGGCAGGTGCTGAAATCATGGCGATGCAGGCGAGTGTGGCAAGAAAACATTTTTTCATGGGCTGTCCCTGTTTGGTTGAATAATATATGAGGACGTCTGAGGGCATTCTTTCAGGGATTTTCTCATTTTTTCAGATAGATAGGAATGGTTGTCTCCATGTCGTATGCTGTGCCGAAGGTGTATCCAGAATATGACAGGCTCGAGCCACTGATTCATGCGATGATCAAATCATTCACGGCAGTTGGTTGATTCAGCTGGTTGCCAGATAAAAGAATGGCGGACTTCATATGAAAATCCGCCATTTTTTCTGATGTTTTGGGGAAGATGGGGGTACGGGGAACCGTAAAATCAATTTTTCCTGCCGCCTTTGGCTGTTGCCTTATCAAGCACGCCTGTTAAGAAGTCCATCAGGTCGGTTTCAGCCTTTCTGAATCCTTTCGGGAAGTTATTGCTGCCGTATGCGTTGATTTTCCGTCCATCTGCGTACTTTAAGTTCAGGGAGAACTGGGTTCCATCCAATATTCCTGGCGGGTTTTTCCCAGAAAAGCCATCCCAGGATATCATGTCGTGTTTCTTGATGATGGCTTCAAGGCGGTTCAGGTCTTCTGCGGTGAACGGTACACTGACATTGTCAGCGTTTCTGCCATATCCCATCACACGCGACAGCTGCATCACATATCCTTTATCCGTCATCAGGCGCTTGATCTGGTAAGTGGGTGCCATGGCCATACCGCTGACACTGAAAGAAAATGATTCCAGACGGAAGACACCGTCTGTATGTCTGGACATTGCAGGTTTTAGTGTGTCGGAGAAGAGTTTTTCCACGGCAGTCTGGGCTTCCCTGAACTTTGGTGGCAGCCTGTCTTCAGCAGATTGTGTGATGCGGGCATCAACTGATTGTCCTGTGTCATAGTGAACACTCAAAGATAATGCGGTTTTCTCATTTCTTTGGCCAGCAGTCAGCCCATGCCAGCTATCGATATCATATTTCTTGATGATAGCCTGCAGTTTTTTCATGGCGTTTTCGGTGACGTTCTCAACAACTGTCTCCTGGTTCGCCTGTTTACAGGTCATTTCCAGATTGCCGTTATCTTCGTCCCTGTTAAGCTCGAAGTAACGGTAGTTCTCGCCAGAACCAGAGGACCAGAAAAAGCTGGTTATATGCTTGGGTGTTCTTGGTTGCCAGTAGGCGCGTTGTGCTTCAAAAAAATCCACCAGCTGTTTTTCACCGGCATTATGGCTGGAGGCATCACCTCGGATAAATCCGGCGATCTTGATGGAAGGCGGTGTTTTTCCTGTACTGTCTGGTAAGAAAGAAACCTGCAGTGACCAGACCCGTCCATCTGCCGCATCCGTGTCTTTCAGGTCGAAGCCATCCTTGCCGACAACGGCATTTTCCCAATTTCCAATACCAAGTTTTGGCAATAGGGCCTGTAGTTTCTGACGGGTGGCGTCATTGCCATCAGCCCGAAAAGTCACAGAAGGCTTCTTGTCGATGTAGATGCTGAAATGATTGTTTCTATCGAGCATGAAAGAGGTGTTGCCCCAGCCATTGGGGCGTGGCGCAGCATCACGGTATTTCGACCAATACTGGAAATAAGCGATAGGCGCATCAGGAATCTGAAACTGCACGGCACTTTGTCCCTTATCCGTTGATGGTGTATGAGTCTCTGCAGAGCATGCCGAGATTGTCAGACAGAAAACGGATGCCATGCCGGTCAGAACGAAATTGCGCAGTAATCTGGCGTATTGGATGATCTTCATGTATCGGTTTTCTGTCCCTGTCGTTGATTAAGAATTTACCAGTTGGCTGGGTTCCGGTAAGTTTTCCAATGCTTCTTCGCAAAGGTCGTGAAAACCTGCGGTGCGTTGTCAAAAGCGGCATCCATCGTGTATTCACCACCGATATATTCATTGATGTCGATCTGGGCACGTGTGGTGCCACGCATTGCGAATTTCTGTGTTCCCTCATACATGATCAGCTTGAATGTCATCGGTGAGACATCTCCCCGGCATGCCATCACATAAGGTACCCAGACTTCTTTCACGCCATTCTTATCAAGGTCGGTAACCTTGATGCCTTTCTGGATGAAATTCACCGTCAGATCGGTTTCCTCTGGGCAATCATGGATGAAATCTCGGATGCGCCATACCTGATCATTGCCGAAATCAGTTTTGACATAACGGACTGCATAAAGGCTCTTGCTCTGGTAGTGGTTGGCGTACTGTTTTTCTGTTTCCTGGAATTCGACAGTATTGCTACCCGTACTGTCGGTGTACCGTACTGTTTTGACAATCGGGGTGAAATCGCCAGCATGGGCTGATGTTGATAATCCTATGGCAAGCAGGGGAGTGACAGAAATTGCCGCGGCAAGAACAGTCTTTTTCATCATTTGGCTCCTTGAGTGGCAGATAAAAGCATTTCGGGTAAATTATAAAGGACAGCTATTAGGTTGAAAAAACGATAAACGGTCATCTGAGAAAGGTTATTTACCGTAATTCCCTTCATACAGCCAGTAATGGTCTTTTTTCTTGCCGTTTACGGTGACTTCAAGCTCTCCAGAAGCATCTGCAGGTTGCCCTTTGGCGCCACATCCATACATAGCGATGCTGATCATGACTTTGCCGAGGGTGAAATCATAGCCTCTCATACCCCTGTCGCAGTCTCTGTCTGGCGCACTGACAGGGCCCCACATGGAACCGTTCTCAATGACAAGATCTGGGGCACCTTGGTTGATTTTCTTCGGTTTGTTCCAGACATTGTAGATATAGGTATCGTTTGGACCTTCTTCTATCAGGATGTTGTGCCTGGAGGTCTGATAGCGGTAACCGCTATCATCAGCCATGGCGTTTACTGAAAAGAGGGCGATACCGAGGATGGATGCGGTGATGAGTTTTTTCATGATGTGGGCTCTACTGTTTTAACGGTATATGGCTGCATCAAGTGTCATGTTAGAATGATTCTCTCATGTTTTCATAGGGATAGAAACGCTTATGATGAAACGGATAGGTTTGGTCTGCCTGTTGGCAGCGTGTCTTGGATTGACGGCGTGTGAATCACCTTCACCAGATGCCAAGGCTGTGAAGGGGGTATTGCATCAATTGCCAGGAAATCCTAAGGCAGATGATCCGCAGATGCAGGCTGATGAGGAGGCTTATCAGCAGGGACTGGCTATGCGTGGCACCGAGCGTGCAAAAGAAGCCGCTGAGCATGCGGGTATTACCAAGCTGAAACATCTTGAGGCGCTTTTCTCTCCGGTTGTCGGGCGTGACCTTTCCGAGCAGGAAACACCAGCTCTTCATAAACTGCTGAAGCGGGCATTTACCGTATCCCGTGAGATTTCGCATGATGCGAAGCGAGAATACCGCCGAGACCGTCCATTTGTTGTACACCCTGAGGACATGACCTGTCGCCCTGATCTGCGTGAGGGCTCCAATCCACACTACAGCTATCCATCAGGGCATACCGTTTCGGTATGGTCGGTTGCTACCATGTTGGCAAAGGTTTTCCCTGAAAAGGCAGACGATATTCTCGCACTGGGTAATCGGCTCGGTGAAAGCCGTTGGATCTGTGGTTATCACTGGAAGAGTGATGTGGAAGGATCCAAGATGCTGGTTGCTCGGGTGGTTGACCGCCTGATGGAAGACAAGTCTTTCCAGAAACAGTTCAAGAAGGCGAAACTGGAAGCAGTCGGTATGTGACAGCCGTAACCTGATAAAACAATAACGGCAGTGAATAATCACTGCCGTTTGCATTTCTGGATATCTGACTGTCAGATGCTTACTGACACAGGTGTTTGATGATAACGCCGTCAGTATGTTCCATATTGGCGGGATGCCATGGCTGGCTGTTCTTGCCACTTGGGGTATCCATCGTGTCTTTGCCGAAGTTCTGGTATGGCTGGAAAACCGGATTCTTTATGCGGTTGTTACGGCAGTCTGCTTTTGCCAGTGTTTCGATGGAGAAATAGCCGGATGGTTCACCGCCAACCTGGACCAGTTTGAACCAGCCCTTATGTTCATCAACATCGGTGCGTTCTGCATCGACATAAATATCCCATTCAATGCCACTTGGGGCAATCCGTTCGAGTTTTGTCCAGTTGCCTTCTGCCATCGCAGAGCCAGAAAGCATGCCAAGGGCGATGAGTGCGGTGGTGATCAGTTTCTTCATGGGGGTTTCTCCTCAAGTGTGAACAATGCTTCTTAAAGTATAGCCTGTTCCCAGTTGGTTCCAGTTAGATTACAAAAAATAGGAGACATATTCTGTTATATCTTGTGACAAGATGTTACACTGATCCTATAATCGTTTTATCCATTATTTGTTGATTTTCCGTTTAACCCTAGAGAGGACACCAATGGATCTGAAAAAACTCTTTACACTGGCTGCCATCCCGGCGTTGGCGCTGACCCTGACCGCATGTGGCGGTAAGAAACCTGCTGCATCTGCACCTGCAGCTGATAAGGGTAAGGTTGCTGATGAAGTCAAGACTTACATGGCAACTGTTGCTCCAGAATACAAGGAATTCGATGAAGCGAATCAGTGTTTCGTCGTCAAGAGCGGTGCTGACAAATACTGTATGGTTCCTCAGACACCAAGCAGAATTGACGCGATGTATCGTGACAAGACCAGACTCAATTTCGTTTTCCTGACCACCAAGGGTAAATTCGTAAAAGATGGTCTGGATGAACATGCTGATGGTGGTTTTGCTATTTATGTGACCGACAAAGATACTGGTGCACTCTATGCAAAAATGCCTTTCACCAAGGCATGGTCTGCATCTAAACAGTACAGCACTCTTCAGGATAAGTGGGAACGCAAATCTGCTAACTTCATGAACAACCGCTTCGGTAAAGGTATCGCAGGCATTTCTGTAAGTGAAGAAACTGTTCTGGCATGGCCTAAGGAAGAAAAAGCAGGCGAATTCATCAATGGCGCAGACCGCAAGATTATCGAATCTGTGACCTGGTATGCACTTGATGGCAAGGAATTCAGAAAAGTTGCTAAACTGCGCACAAAAATTTCTGATGCCAAGAAGAATCTGCACAATACCGTCAACACTGCCTTCCTGAAAGCAGGTACTGATGAAGCAACTGGCTATGATATCCTGAAAGCTGATGTCACCGTCCATGAAGGTGATGTACAGGATAAGAAGAGCTTCGATCTGAAGTACAACCCAGCTAAGAAAGCTTACGATATTCCTGTCGAACTCAGAAAGGTCATGAAAGAACAGTAATCTTCTGTCCTTTTGGATTCAGCTGAAAAAAAGACCATCATGTGTGAGCATGATGGTCTTTCTGTTTGTATAGAACAAAATATGCTGGTGGAGCAGGTGATTACTTCTTGAATACCCAGGTCTGACCTGTCTGTTCACCGGTTTTCGTATTGAAGAAGTAAATTTCGCCAATCGCTTTTTTCGGACCACCGGTATCCAGGCATTTCATATTACCAATAGTGATGGAAATCATCTTGCCGTCCTGGCGCCACAGAAAATCCTGTGCGTGGATGCACTGAGGATGCATGCCTGCTGTGCCGTTTGTCATGACAACATCTGCTGGCCCCTCATTGGCGGCTTTAGGTTTGTTCCATGCACGGTAGGTCCATTTGCCAGCTTCTTTAGTAATCGTGAAGTTCTGGTCCGGTGTCTGGTAGCTGCCAGGTTTCTGGGCAGAAGCGGTCTGGAATGCACAGGTGGCAACCAGTGCCAGTGCTGTCATGCCGAGCGTCAGTTTTTTCATGACAATTCCTTTGACTGAATGTTATTTGATGGTGATGCGTTTCTGGGACTTCGCATAGCGTTTGCCGATTGTGCCATGCAGGCGGTCAACGATGAAGTTCTCAAACGCTTCAGCATCGACATAGCCGATACTCTGGATATCTTCCTTCGCTGCTTTGCCAACCAGACCACCGTAAGCGTCGCCACCCAGTGTGACAAATTCAACCGTTGTCACGGTATAGGTTGCATTTGGGTTGAATGGTTTGCCCGCAATGCTGTTGATGGTGACACGGCTGCCAGGTTTGGCTGGTGCATGGAAAATCGAGTTTGGATACTGCTTGCCCTGTTCGTATTTCACCTTCGTGTTGATGGTGTATTTCATGCCCGCAATCTGAGGGAATGAGCCCATTGCTTCAGGGATGGTGCTGGTTGCCGCTTCAAGGACTTCCAGCAGTTTCGATCCTTTGATCTTCATCACATACAGCTGGTTGTTGTATGGATTGACGCCAACAATATCACCCCGGGTGACTGTGCCGGAATTGATGGATGTCCGCAGGCTGCCACCATTGCAGATTGCCACATCAACCGGACCTTTCAGGACATTGGCCTGACGTGCCTGCCAGAGGAATGCATCGGCACACAGGTCACCCAGTGGCATTTCCATGGTGCGGACGCCAGGATCACGCTCTGCACTCAGCGCTACATTGCTGTAACCGATTTTCTGGCCGAGTTTTTCCTGAACTTCTTTGTCAGCCTGTGCAATCAGTTCAGCGACTTTCAGGTCCTCAGCACTGTACACCCCGAAAGGAATCAGCTCTCCGACCCATTTGCCGTTCTGATAGGTAATCTTGCCGATATTCTTGGTATAGCTGCCAGCCTCAACCAGCAGGGCACCGTTGATGACCTTGTTCTTGGTCATGTGGTCATGCCCGTCAACAAAGATATCAATGCCTTTGACATGTTCCAGTACATCGTCGGAGCGGTTGCCCATACAGCCTTCTTCACTGCCCATATGTCCCAGACCGATGATGAGCTCAGCGCCTTTTGCCTTCAGTTCATCGACCTGTGCCTGAACAGTTTTGTAGAGTTCTTCTTTCTCGACAAATTTCAGCCCATACACATTTTTCGGGGTGGTACTGCTCTGGGTTTCTGGTGTGGTCATGCCGACGATACCGATCTTGCCGCTCTTGCGGTTCAGCAGCACACTGGGTGGTGCCAGTGTCTTGCCGGTTGCCTCGACAAACACTGTGGAAGAGACGATATGGTACTTCGCTTCTTTCATGCGTTCTGCCAGCACATCCTGACCATAATCAAACTCATGGTTGCCCAGGGTGGCGACATTGTAGTCCGCCGCATTCATGAAAGTGATGGCGGACTTGCCTTTGCTGTAATTGACCAGATTGTTGTCCTGAATCGCATCGCCGGCATCCAACAGCAGTACATCGTAACCCTGTTTCTTCAGGTCTTTTTTCAGTCGGGCGATGACTGCCATGCCATTTGATCCGTTGCCCTGCTTGTCAAAACCGTGGGTGTCGTTTGTATGGAGGATGACAAGTTTAGAAAAGTCAGCGGAAAGGGCTGTTCCTGCGATGGCAAAGCTCAATCCCGCACCGATCGCGAGCTGGCTGAAAAGTCGAGTCAGTTTCATGATTTTCCTTATGATTTTGCTATCCAGTACTTTATACGGCATTCGTGCTGTTTTGTCTATTGGACAGGACTGCGGACTCTTAATCCGTAGGTTGCAGGGGCAGTTCTGACAGAGATTGCCAAAAACAAAGGCTGCATTGGAAACAATGCAGCCTTTTCGCCTTGAGGTAACAGGAAAATCATTCCTGCCAGTAATCTGTCTTGGTTTTGAGACCGATATTCTTCGCCAGAAATACTGGATTTTTGCCTTCTTTGCGTTGCTGGTTGTAATCTCTCAATGCATCAAGGGCTGGCTTGCCCAGGATACAGATCACAGGCAGATTGATGATGGCCATAAAGCCCATGGTGACATCGGAGATATCCCACAGCAGGTCCATGCTGGAGCCTGCGCCGACGAAGATGACGATACAGGCAACGATGCGGTAACACGTCATGAAAGTTTTGCCAGGCAGTTTGCCGAAAATATAGGCAAGACAGTTGTCGACATAGTAGAGATTGCCCAACAGTGTCGTAAAGGCAAACAGGATCATCGATGCCGTAATGAAGATGCGGGCACCGTCCCCCATGGTGGCTGCCAATGCCGCCTGTACATAAGGTGCACCTGCCAGTTCTTTGGTTGTTTCCACACCAGAACTCATGCACATGAAGGCAGTTGCGGAACAGAGCAGGATGGTATCGATGAATACAGAGAACATCTGGACCAGCCCCTGTTTGACTGGATGTGAGACATCTGCTGCTGCGGCTGCATTTGGCGCAGAACCGACGCCAGCCTCGTTACTGTAAAGGCCACGTTTGATGCCCAGCATCAGGCAAGAGCCAGCAAAGCCCCCGAAAATTGCCTGAAAATCAAATGCTTCGCTGAAGATACGGGTGAATACATCTGGCAGATTGCCGATGTTGATCAATGTGACAACAACCGCAACGATGATATAGAAAACCCCCATCAGCGGTACCAGTGTCGAAGCGACCTTGATCATACGTCGTCCACCACCGAACAGGCACCAGCCAACCAGCAGAGCCAGTACACCGCCGATGATCCAAGGTGTTGAGGTCTTGTCATAGAAGGCATACGAATCGAAAGTGGACTGCAGGTTGAAAGAGCACAGCAGGTTGAAGCCGAAACCATAAGTGGCAATCAGGGCAAAGGAAAAGACAACCGCCAGAAAACGGTTCTTGAAGGCGCTCTCGATATAGTAAGCCGGTCCGCCATAACTGCCGAAATCGCCCCGTTTCTTATAGATCTGGGCAAGGGTGCTTTCAATAAAAGCAGAAGCCCCCCTAGGATTGCGGCAATCCACATCCAGAACATGGCGCCGAAACCACCCAGGCACAGGGCAGATGCAACACCAACGATATTGCCGGTACCGACTCGGGAAGCTGTGGAGACCATCAGTGCCTGAAAAGATGAAACACCCTGGTCCTTATCCGGTTTTTCAACAATGACACGCAGGGTTTCTTTCAGCATCCTTACCTGAACGAAACCTGTACGCAGGGTATAGTAGATGCCGACACCTAACAGCATGATTATCAGCAGTTTTCCGTACATGAAATCGCTGATTGCACTGACTAAAGATGCCAACATAATACCCTCTGTAAAAATAACGGTGTGTATCATATCTGAAATCCGGCATATGGGATACCCGTTTTTTATGTTGAGAAAACGCAATATCCCGTCGTGGAGTGGCGATGTTTTCTGAAAAGGGATGTGGAAGGTATCTTTTAAGGAACACCCTCTATCGGATGACAGTTACCCGTCCCTGTGGTTGTTCATACTGTTCGCCGATGACACCATTGAGACCGGTCTTGATATAGTTCTCAAATGCCTGCGCATCGTTGTAGCCGATGCTCTGGGTATGGATGATGCCTTCAGGCAGGCTCATGGCACCATAGGCACTGCCACCATAGATGATGAACTCAGCAACTGCTACTGTGTAACTGGATGCTGGGTTGAACGGCTTGCCGTTGATTTCCTGAATTGTCACGCGGTTGCCTGGTGTCACAGGTGCATGGTAGGTTGAGGATGGATAGCGGTCGCCTTTCTGGAAAGGCACCTTGGTGTCTACCGTGTATTTCATGTTGGCAACATGAGGGAATGCACCCATCGGGTAGGGCAGGGTACTTGTTGCGGTTTCCAGCAGTTCGAGCAGTTTCTTGCCCGTGACAGTCATCAGGTAGAGCTGATTGTCATAAGGAGCCGTGTTCAGGATATCCGAACGGGTCACATTGCCTTTATTCAGTGTTTTCCGGAGGCTGCCGCCATTGCAGAGGGCGGCATCAGGTTTCGGACCTTTGACAGCGGTTGCCTGCTGTGCCTGCCAGAAAAGGGCATCTGCACAGAAATCACCGAGAGGCATTTCCTGGGTGCGCACGCCAGGGCGCCGGGTTCCATCGAGGGTCACCTCACTCTTCCCAATGCGTTTGTCCAGATGCTTCTGGATCTTGCGGTCTGCCTTTTCAATCATCTGGGCGACTTTCTGGTCTTCGGGATAGTCTGCATTGAATGGCAGCATCGCTTCCCGCCATTTACCGTCTTCATAGGTCAGTCTGCCGATGTTCTTGATATGACAGCCGGTTTCAACCAGCAACGTGCCATTGATGATTTTGTTCTTGATGCGGTGGTCATGCCCATCGACAAACAGGTCGATGCCTTTCACATGCTCGATGACATCCTCCGCACGGTTGCCCATGGAATTCGGTTCACTGCCCATATGTCCCAGCACAATGACCAGGTCTGCGCCCTGAGCTTTCATGCTGTCCACCTGTGACTGGACCGCCTGATAGAGCTCCTCTTTCTCGAGGAACCTCAGCCCGCGGGTATTTTTCGGGTTGGAGCTGGACTGACTGTTCGGGGTAGTCAGGCCGATGATGGCAATGCGGCCGCTATGCTTGGTGTTGATGATTTTTGAGGCAGGCACCAGTGTCTTGCCTGTTTTGTCTACAATGACAGATGCGGAGAGAATCGGGAATTTTGCTTCCCTGACCCGCTGAAGCAGTACATCCTGCCCATAGTCGAACTCATGGTTGCCGATGGTTCCTGCATCGTATTTAGCGGCATTCATGAATGCAATCGCCGTCTTGCCCTTGCTGATGTTGACCAGATTGTTGTCCTGGATTGCATCCCCTGCATCCAGCAGCAGTACATCGTAGCCTTTTTTCTTCAGGTCTTTCTTCATCTGGCTGATGGTCGCCATGCCGATGACATCGTCATCCCGTTTGTCGAATCCATGTGAATCATTGGTATGGAGAATCACGAGTTTTGAGAAGTCTGCAGACAGGGCAGTGCCAACCACAGTGAGACTCATACCAAGCCCCAGAAAGAGGTGGCGGAAGAGGCGGGACAGTTTCATGAGGTTTACCTGATTGTTAAATAGGAATTATTCTCTTTTAAAGGCTAAGGCGGAGCCTGTCAAGATTTCAGTGGTTTAAGACTGATTTTATGGGGAAATCTGGGAGAGATTGATCAGGCTTGATGAGACAAAGAAAAAGCCCCCAGAAAAAATCTGAGGGCATTCTGCTTCAGGGAAGCGGGCTTTAAGGGATAACTGTTTACCAGCCACCGACTCCGCCACCACCCGAGCCTCCGCCTGATGAGCCAGAGCTCGAAGAGCCACTGGAGCTGGAACTGCCAGATGAACTCCAGCTGCTGTCTGATGAGGAGCTGTATGACCGGGTGGCACTGGCCGCCGCTGCCGCCTGCTGGGCAGCATAGGCTGCAGTGGCAAAGACAGCTGCGGTGGCACCGAGCTCCTGCCATGAGAATCGGTTACGCTCTTCCCGATCAAGATTATTGAAGCTGGCGGTATAAGCTCTGCTGTCAGCCATCCAGTCTGGTGCGTAGTTGAGCTGGCTGAGGAGTGGGGCAAAGCGTCTATGCCATGCATCTGCACAGTTAAGTGCGATGGCGTATGGCAGGATTTCCTCGAATTTCGCAATGGTGTCTTCTGGCGCATTGATGACTTCAAGCCGATGCCTTTCTGCCATGTTGATATACATCTTCAGCCCTTCGGAGATGACTTTAAGCCTGATGCTGTTGTCTGTCATATAGGAATGGAACTTGATGAAGAATACGCCAGGCAGGATCCAGAGCAGCAGGACGGTAATGGCGAAAATCCAGTCATATTCGAGGATGGCAACACTTCCCCATAGGCAGAGGGCAATCAGGCCGACAAGTGCGATGTTGAGTATCCATCGACGGGTTGGTCTATCACTGTTGTGAGACTGGTTTGATACAAGTGCGCCGATAAAGAGGGCTCCGAAACCCAGCATCAGGGCAGGACTGAACATCACACCTATGCCATCCATATCACATTCTGGCAGGTAACCTGGGTGCCAGATGTCATCGATGATCCACCACAGGCAGAACTGACCGATGGCACAGGCAAGGATTGGCGGCCAGAATACGGATTCTGTCAGGCGACCGAGCAGAGGGCGATAGTGATTTACCAGTGCAGTCCATGCGGTATGGAGCGAAGAGTGCGGAATGTGTTTTTCCTTGTTTTCATAGCCCATCACGATGGTCTGCGATTTACTCTTGCCAAAGAGGATGCCAACGATGCGGAAAACAAGTGATGTCTTGCTGTTTTTCTGGCGTGATGCGGCAGCATTGTCCCGTTGGGCGTTCTGGCCTTCTGCTGTCTGTGGACTGTGTCCGCAGAATGGGCATTGCTGGACATCGGAGGCGATGGTTTCTGCACAGTAAGGGCAGCTGATGGTGGCATGTTTCCTCCGCTCGGCCTTTGACATGCCGTTTTCATCGAGGCGCTCAAACCGGATGTTGTCTGGGTCGGAGTTGTCCATGCGGGTGAAGCCGTTGACAGCTGTCCAGACAAGGTCTGCCTGCAGCATGGTCGGTGTCTCGCCTTCATTTTCCACCCAGGCAGCAGTTCCTGGGGTAAAGCCGGATTTGAGTGGTGGGTCAAAGATTGGATGGATCGGTGGCAGTTTTTTCCGGAACCAGATAAACCATGTGGCAGCGAGGATAGCGATGACGATGCCTAGGATGGTGGCGAGTGCCGCTGTGCGGTGGTTTGCCAGCCATGGCTGTTCTGGAATGGTGACAACACCTTTTTTCCAGCCAACGACAACGGTCATGCCTTCCCCCGGGGCGAGTGCACGGGTGGTGGCGAATGCCATATCTCCGGTCATCTTGTAGTCCTGCCCACGTTCGCCGGTCTTGCCTGTGTAGGCTTTTGTCAGCAGGGGTTTGGTGCCATCTGGCAGGGTAAGGGTGAAGGTGGCTTTCTCAACCGGGAAGATGTTGTCCTGCCCGACGGCGTTGTAATAGATCTCATCGTGCTTGTCGAGTGAACGGACATGGTTGGTGGAGCGGTAGGTGATCTCATAGGTATGGACACCTTTCGGCACGATGGTCCTGGCACTGCCGAATGCGGCACCGGTCATGATGCCTTGCGTCTTTTCGTGCCAGTCGATTTTCCTGCCATCGAGTGTTGCAGAAAGAATCTCAAAGTCGAATTTCTGAAGACCATCTTCACCGATACGCATCTTGATTGGGTAGCTTCGGGTGATGCCGTGGCGGACTTTGTTGTTGGTGACATCGATGGTGATGCGTTCCCGGACGGTCAACGAGGCATCTTTGTGGATGACAGCATTGATGTCATAGTTGAGGATGCGTTCAAGAGGAGGCGCAGCCCGTTTGACAGGAGCAACAGGTGGTTTTGCAGTCTGGGCTGATGCCCCGACTGCCATCATGAAGAGCATGACTGCGGCAAGCAGGGTATTGAACAGTTTTCTGATCATATGCTTTCTCTTTTCCTATTGTCCTTTGACCTTTATTGCTGTGCGGTCTGCTTACCAGCCACCGACACCGCCACCACCGGAACCACCACCGGAGGAACCACCAGAAGAGCCAGAGCTGCCGCTAGATGACCCACCTCCGCCAGAGAACCAGCCACCACTGGAACCGCCGTCACTGGAGGATATACTGATCTTGGTCTGCTGGCTGTCGGTGATTGCCTGTTTGATGGCGCTGTCAACCGAGACAGGTACATTGCTGATGGATGTAAACATCTGCCGGCGCATTTCCGCATCATGGAGACGTTGCTGTCTTTCATCCCAGGTTTCATAGCCAACAGGGGTGAAGCTGCTGTAAGAGCTGCGTTCAATCCATTGAGGAGTGTACCTCAGCTGGGAGAGGACAGGGGCATAGCGTTTTTCCCATGCCTCGGCACAGCCCAATGCAATAGCATAAGGCAGGATGGCTTCATACTGTTCGATATTGTCTTCAGGTGCATTGATGACCTCAAGGCGGTGCTTCTCTGCGATGTTGATGTACATCTTCAGGCCTTCGATGGTCTGAAGATCCTTGATGCCTTCAGGTGTCGGGAGTGAGTGCCATTTCCAACAGAAGGCCACGGGCAGGATGTACAGGAGCGCATAGGCGGTGGCTAGGATGTAGTCGCCTTCGAAGACATACCAGTTCACCCAGAATGAACCTAGCGCCAGGATGATGGCAACCGCGGTGATGCCGACGCGCCATGCCATTTCTTTTATATCCCTCCAGGTATAGTAGGCGACTGCCAGACAGAAGGCGCCGAAGCCGCAGGTCAGGATTGGGACGCCAATCATTGTGAGGGTGTCATAACCGTCTGGCGTCCAGATGTCTTTCATGATAACGGCCAGTCCTGCCTGCCCGATAAGCCATGCCCAGATGGCTGGCATCAGTTTGCTCTTGGTGTTTTCCTTGAGTCTTGGCTTGTAAAAGTCGTACAGATGGTTCCAAGCCGATATCAGGGAGTTATGGGCCTTCTTGCCTTTCCTGTCAGTACCCATGGTGATCTTTTCGACAACCGAGAAGAGGGCGTGTGCGACCTTGTCTGCCAGTGTGTCTGCTTTTTTAGGCTGACGTTTCGGCTCATTCTTCTTCATGTTGTCGAAAGGCGATGGTTTTTTCTTTTCTTCAGCTGTTGTCTCAGCCTCACTGCGGTTTTTGTTCTTTCCTGTCCAGATGAAAGTCGGTGCCTGCCTGTTGGTGAAATCCAGACGGCAGAACCCTTTGATGGCTGACCACATCAGGTCTGCCTGCAGCATCAATGGGACATATTTTTCTTTGTTGTCGATATAGGCCGCCATGCCAGGGGAGAGGGATGCTGGCGGTGTGAAAATCGGGTACGCCGGTGGGGTTGCGTTCCGGAAGTGCCTGAACCAGAAGAAGACAAGCACAAGGATGACCGCACCTACGATGATTGCCAGTGCAATGGTACGATGGGAACTGACCCATGCCTGTTTATGGGTTGGTACCACAACACCTTTCGGCCAGCAGACAACCACGGTGAAACCTTCGTTGGGATTCAGTCTGCGGGTGGTTTCAAAAGACATGTCACCGGTCATCTTGTAGTCTGCTCCACGTTGGCCACGTTTACCGGTGTATGCCTTGGTCAGCAGTGGCTTGGTGCCATCGGGCAGGGTGAGACTGAAAGTTGCCTTGTCGATTGGGAAGACAACATCGAGCCCGACAGCGTTGTAATAGATTTCATCGAACTTGTTGAATTGGCGGACATGGCCGTTTGTCTCATAGACAATCTC
>CAZHQM010000021.1:0-17028 GCA_964534155.1 uncultured Oxalobacter sp. | reverse complement strand
TATCACAATAGTGCGAACAATCTGGCATTTGAAGTAAAAGCGCCAATCACGGATGAGCCAGCAATCCCCAAACAAAAACGGCAATCTTCATTTGAAGATTGCCGCATCATTTTTCAAATGATTGTTGCAATAAATTACATTTTTGCCAGTGCCTGTTCCAGATCGGCAATCAGGTCATCGGTATCTTCAAGACCGATATAGAGACGAACAACATTGCGCTGAGGCAGTTTCCAGTTTGGACGGGTTTCACCCAGTTTATATGGCACAGCAAGACTGTGGGTGCCGCCCCAGCTGAAGCCAAGACCATACAGGGTCAGGGACTCAATAAAGCGGTCAATCTGTTCACTGGTGATTTCTTCTTTGAACACAAAAGAGAACAGACCGCCCGTACCTGTAAAGTCACGTTTGTAGAATTCATGTCCCGGACAATCTGGGAATGCAGGATGCAGGATCTTATCCATCTCAGGACGATTCTTCAGCCAGTTTGCGACAACCATGGAAGATTCACCGCTCTTTTCAAAACGGACCTTCATGGATGGCAGGCTTCGCAGAACAAGGGCTGCATCATCAGAACTGATACCAAGGCCAAGACGGAGATGCGCCTTTTTAACCCTGCGGAACATTTCTTCACTCCGAACGATGACTGCCCCCATCAGCAGATCAGATGCCCCGCCCTGATATTTGGTTGCAGCCTGAACCACAATATCTGCACCATGGGCAAATCCGTCATAGACCAGACCTGCCGACCAGGTATTATCAAGAGCAACCAATGCCCCCCGCTTGTGGGCTGCTTCACAGATTGCCGGCAGATCTGGCACTTCCATGGTGATGGAGCCCGGCACTTCGGTCCAGATCAGTTTGGTATTGTCCTGAATGAGGTCTGCAATCCCTGCTCCAATCATCGGATCATAAAAGCGGGCAGTAATACCATAATCACTTGACAGCCAGTTCGCCATTTCACGGTTAGGGTTATAGACATCCTCAGGTACCAGTACATCATCACCTGTTTTCAGGAAGGCAAAGTCCACCAGGGAAATGGCAGACAGACCACTCGGCACCAGTACTGCGTGGCTCCCTCCCTCAATCTCAGCCAGTCTGGCTTCCAGCGTATAGGTGGTAGGGGTGCCATGCAACCCATAGGAATAGGAACTCCGGTCACCCCAATCGCGGTTACGGAGCTCTTCCAGATTCTTGAACAGCACGGTAGATGCACGGTAAACAGGTTCAGAGTAGGACATGAATCCTGCTGGCGGTGTATAAGTGCTGTGGTTGAGTAAGGTCTGTTTAGACAGTTTCTTTGCCATGTTCTTTATCCTTCAAATACATCAATTAGGCTTCAGTTTCTGGTTGGTGGAATCCATTCCCCCCACATATCGTGGGCATCTGCGTCCTGAATCAGGACATCGATGAAATCCCCAGGCAACAATCTCTTTCGGTTTCCTTTTGGCTTGTTGACATAGACCAGTCCATCAATTTCCGGAGCATCCGCTGTTGAACGGGCAACAGCACCACCACGGACGGTCTCATCGACAATCACGCGCATTGTCTTGCCGATCTTGCCCTGCATACGCTCATACGAAATCTGTTCCTGCAGTTCCATGACTCTGCCACGGCGTTCTTCCCGCACCTCTTCTGGCAGAGCACCCGGCAGGTCATTTGCCGCAGCGCCTTCAACCGGCGAATAGGCAAAGCATCCAACACGGTCAAGCTGCGCCTCCTGCAGGAAATCCAGCAGATACTGGAATTCCGCCTCTGTTTCTCCCGGGAACCCCGCGATGAAAGAAGAACGGATTGTCAGGGCAGGACAGATACTGCGCCATTTCTGAATGCGTTCGAGATGCTTTTCTCCACTGGCAGGACGCTTCATTCTCCGCAATACATCTGGATGTGCGTGCTGGAACGGAATATCAAAGTAAGGGATGATGCCCCCCTCTTCTCCACTCGCCATCAAGGAGACCAGCTCGTCCATCTGCGGATATGGGTAGATGTAATGCAGACGCACCCAAGCGCCATACTGTTTTGCAAGATTACCCAGCTGCTCTGCCAGACTCAGGACATTCGATTTCACAGGACGCCCACCCCAGAAACCTGTACGGTAACGAAGGTCAAGACCATAAGCTCCGGTATCCTGTGACACAACCAGCAGCTCTCTTACACCAGACTGGAAGTAACGCTCTGCATCATCGAGAATCTGCCCGATTGGATATGACTGCAATGGTCCGCGTAAATCAGGAATGATGCAGAAGGTACATTTGTGACCGCACCCCTCAGAGATTTTCAGATAGGCATAATGTGACGGTGTCAGTTTCAGCCCGACTGGTGGAATATTCTCAAGATATGGATCATGCGGTCTTGGCAGATGCTTATGAACCGCGTCCATAACTTCCTGCACAGAATCTGGTCCAGAAACAGACAATACCTTGGGATACAGTTTTTTAATCAGGGAGGCACCATCGGCATCCTTCTTTGCCCCCAGACAACCTGTCACAATCACCTTGCCATTTTCTGCCATAGCCTCGGCAATAGCCTCGAGCGACTCTGACTGCGCCGCTGTGATAAAAGCGCAGGTGTTCACAATCACCAGTCCAGCATCATCGTAACTGTTGACGGTCTCATACCCTTCCGAACGCAGCCAGGTGATGATTTTTTCGGAATCAACCAATGCCTTGGGGCATCCCAACGAGATGAATCCAATCCTGTTGTTTTCTGCTTTGTTTCCCATATCCATTACCTACGGGTCTATTTATCCTTATGCTATCTCAACACTTTCCATCAGTCTGCAGACAACCAGATACCTGTCGCCATGCGTCCAGTCTTGGCCTGATCGCGTCTGAAAGAAAAAAAGCGGGCAACATCTGTCACCGTGCAGGCATCACCCCCATAGATGCAGGAAACACCCGAGCTGTTCAGGATTTTTCTGGCGATTCCATAAATATCCGCCAGATATTTGCCTGGATTGCCGGCTTCTGGAACAAAAGCCTGTTCAATAGACAAAGTCGGATATCTGCTGACAAAAGCATCCAAGACATCCTGACCAACCTGAAAAGCCGCGGAACCAATAGCAGGCCCCAACCATGCCAGAATCTCCGCATCACTGCGGGAGCGCATCTGCTCCAATGTGTTCTGCAGCACACCAGAGGCAAGCCCACGCCAGCCACCATGCGCCGCACCGACAACACGGCCATCCGCTGAACAGAACAGGACCGGCAGACAGTCTGCCGTCATGATGACACAAACGGTATCAGCAACCGATGCAAAGGAGGCATCGGCATCCGGCACACCAACAACAGATGAGGCATCAACCACATCTGCGCCATGTATCTGATTCAGCCAGACAGGTTCGGATGGCAACTGTTCCCGCAACAGGGAACGGTTCTTTTTCACCGCCTCGATATCATCACCGACATGTGTCCCCAGATTCAGCCCCAGTGAACCATCTGCTCCACCATAAGGCGGTTTACTGACACCACCGCTCCGCAGTGTTGAAAATGCCTTGACGTTTTTCGGCGCAGGCCACTCAGGAATAATCAGATTCATACCAGTCATCATCCATCTCAATTGAAGATTCTTGAAGCAGTGCCGCCATATCGTCTGGCACAGGCGCCATCCATGAAACCTCGACATCATCGGCAGGGTGGCGAAGCCCCAATCTGAACGCATGCAATGCCTGTCTTGGGAACACACCACCAAGATGCGCCCTGCCGTAAAGCGGATCCCCCACCAATGGGAAACCGATTGTCTGCATATGGACACGGATCTGATGGGTACGCCCAGTTTCCAGACGGCATTTTATCAGGGAGACCGGATTCCCATTGAGCAGCCCTGTCGCAACACATTTGAAGTGGGTGACAGCATGGCGGCCAAAACCGACTGTCGAGACCGCCATCTTGATGCGGTTCTTGGGATGTCTTCCAATCGGGGCGCTGATAGTTCCTTCCGGTTCAGGCTCTCCCCAGACCAATGCAAAGTATTCCCGATGAACAGTCCGCGCCTGAAGCTGCCGAACCAGATCTGTCTGGGATTCAATCGTTTTTGCCACCACCATCAACCCTGTGGTGTCCTTATCCAAGCGATGGACAATGCCTGCCCGAGGCACAGTCGCATTCTTGGGCGCATAATGCAGCAGACCGTTCAACAGGGTTCCATGCCAGTTCCCTGCTGCTGGATGCACCACCAGACCTGCGGGCTTGTTGACCACCAGCAGGTGGTCGTCCTCATAGACAACCGGAAAATCCACAGGTTCTGCCGTAAAAGATGTTTCCTCATCAGACAGTCGGGGAACAACCACAATTTCCTCAAAACCCACCATCGTCTGCTTTGGCTTCACCACATTGCCGTTGACCGTGACATCCCCCTGCTCTATCCATTTCTGGATACGGCTACGCGAGTAATCAGGCAGATGACGGGCGACAATCTTATCCAGACGCTCACCGCTTTCTGCCATTGTCAGGACAAAGCGTATCGGCTCAGATTCAGGAAGAATTTCTTCCCCATCTGCCACATCCTGTTCATCCGTCAACACTTTAATTGCTTCAATTTCAGTCACTTCTATTCCTATCGGCTATAATGCGTGGTAAATTCACGGATTCGCTGTAATCTGCCTTACTGCTTATATCATGCGCAAGATTTTATTAAAACTGTTTGCCCTTCTTCTAGCCTGCACACTGGCTGGCTGTGGGCTATTGCCAGATAAGATTGATGAAACCATCAACTGGCCTGCAAACAGATTGTACCGCGAAGCCCGTGAGCTGATGCGTGGCGGTGATTACGAAAAAGCCATCGAACTGTACGAAAAGCTTGAAGCCCGGTATCCATTCGGTGTTTTCGCACAGCAGGCGCAGATTGATATGGCATATGCCTATTACCGCGACGGTGAGCAGGCAAAGGCATTGGCGGAAGTTGAGCGCTTCGTCAAGCTGCATCCAAATCATCCTGCAATGGACTACATCCTGTATCTGCGCGGGCTGATCAACTTCAATGACAAGGTCGGCTTCTATAACTATTTCTTCAAGCAGGACCTGTCCGAACGCGACCCAAAAGCCGCGCAGGATGCATTTGAATCGTTCAAGACGCTGGTCAAACGCTATCCAAACAGCAAATACTCCAAAGATGCCATCTACCGCATGCGTTACCTGCTTGCCATGATGTCACAGTATGAGATTCATGTTGCCCGTTTCTATTTCAAGAAAGAGGCATACCTGGCTGCGGCAAACCGTGCACAGAAACTGCTGGCAGCTTATCCTGATGCTCCCGCAGCAGAAGAAGCATTGCTTATTCTTGCCGCATCATACCGGCATCTGGGTCTCTATGACCTCAGCGCAGATACCCAGCGTATCTTTGAACACAATTTCCCGAACAGTACTGCAAAGATTGGCGGCGAGGAACCTGTCAGACCTTGGTATCTCTTCTGGATATAACCTTCGGCAAAACAGCTTCTATCCTGCTTGATTTTGCGATTTAACCAAATCACGTTATGACAAAAACATCCCAAGCTGCCTCTCAGGCAACGGGCAGTTCACTTTTCACTGTTTCCGCTCCATCAGGAGCTGGCAAATCCTCGCTGATTGCAGCATTGCTCAAGACAGATCCTGCTCTCAGCCTGTCGGTTTCCCATACCACCCGCCAGCCACGGCCAGGCGAACAGAATGGCCGCGAATATCATTTCGTGACGACAAACGATTTCCAGAAACGGCTTGAAGAGGGTGAATTCCTTGAACATGCCCTTGTCCACGGCAACTACTACGGCACATCCAAGCTGAAAGTCCTGGAGCAGCTGCAAGCAGGCAGTGATGTCCTGCTGGAAATTGACTGGCAGGGTGCGCTGCAGATCCGTGAGCTGTTCCCAGACACGGTCAGCATCTTTATCCTGCCCCCATCTATCGCCGTTCTCGAAGAGCGCCTGAACAAGCGGGGACAGGATTCCCAAGAGATTATCAAACAACGGATTCAGGGCGCTGCACTTGAAATCAGCCATGCATCCGATTTTGATTATGTTATTATCAATAATGATTTCAATCTGGCCCTGAAGCAGTTGGCGTCGGTTATTGATGCGGCACGTTGTCGGACACAGAAGCAGTCGCTGAAAAACAATGTGCTTTTCGCCCAATTTGGCATCACTGGCAAAAACTGATTTATTGACTGGATTTACATTTATAACAGGAAAAAAATGGCACGCATTACTATTGAAGATTGTCTGAAGAAAGTACCTAACCGTTTCGAGCTGACCCTGTGCGCAACTTACCGTGCACGCCAGCTGCTTCAGGGACATACCCCTAAAGTAGATGCAAAAGACAAGATGACCGTTATCGCACTCCGCGAAATCGCAGAAGGTCACGTCGGCACTGAAATGCTGAAAAAAGTACCAGGCTGATAAAAAACAGCGCGGGGCAGTTTCCCTGCCCCAGATCTTTCAGCCTCATTTTCAGATGACCTGAGGGAGACCATGATGGAAACACAGACCCAGTCAACGCAGCAAGAGATGAACATGGTCAATGCAGGAAACGATGAAAATCCTCCTGCCAAGAAGTTCGAGAGCATCGCTCAGATAGTCTCGTCTATCTCGCACCCAAAGGTCGTCACATTCTCACATCTAGCCCGTAGACTTAAACAGTATCTGCCTCAACCGGATATTGACAGGGTTCTTGACGCCTTCAGATTTGCAGATGAGAAACATTTAGGCCAGATCCGAAAATCCGGCGAGGCGTATATCTCCCATCCGCTGTGTGTTGCGGAAATCTGTTCAGAATGGAAACTGGACGCCCAGGCCATCTCTGCGGCACTGCTTCATGATGTGGTTGAGGATCAGGGAGTCTCCCTTGCCGAACTGGTCGAGCAGTTCGGTCCTGCTGTGGCAGCCATGGTGGACGGTCTCTCCAAACTGGAAAAGATCCAGTTCCAGTCACACCTTGACGGTCAGGGCGAGAACTTCCGTAAACTCCTGATTGCGATGTCCAAGGACATCCGTGTCATTCTGGTCAAGCTTGCTGACCGCCTGCACAACATGCGTACACTTGGATCGATGCGTGATGACAAACGTCACCGCATCTCCCGGGAAACCATGGAGGTGTATGTCCCGATTGCCCATCGCCTTGGCATGAACAAGCTTTACCGCGAACTGCAGGATCTGGCATTCCACCACCTGTACCCGTTCAGGTATGAAACGCTGTCCAAAGCGGTCAATGCCTCTCGAAAAGACAGACGCCCATTGCTGGGACAGGTTCATGATGCCGTCAGTACCGCCATGGAGAAGAACGGCCTGCACGCTGAGCTCTATGGTCGTGAGAAAACACTGTACAGTATCTTCAGGAAAATGCGGAACAAGCACCTGACCTTTGAGGAGGTGCTTGATATCTACGGTTTCCGTATTGTCGTTGACACCATTCCACAATGCTATCTGGCGCTTGGGGTACTCCATAGCATCTATAAACCGATGCCAGGGAAATTCGAAGACTATATTGCTATCCCTAAGCTCAACAGCTACCAGTCACTGCATACAACCCTGATTGGTCCCTATGGCGCACCGGTCGAGTTCCAGATCCGTACCCGTGAAATGCACCATGTTGCAGAAAGCGGCATTGCCGCCCATTGGCTGTATAAGACAGGAGCAGAGGATCTCAATGAGGTTCAGCGCCAGAGCCTGTCATGGCTTCAATCCCTGCTCGATATCCAGCAGCAGACGGGTAACGCCACCGAATTCCTTGAACATGTCAAAGTCGACCTTTTCCCAGACTCTGTCTATGTGTTCACCCCAAGATCCAAGATTGTCGCAATGCCTAAAGTGGCAACGGCGCTTGATTTTGCTTACAGCATCCACTCACAGGTCGGCGATCACGCAGTCTCTGCAAAAATCAATGGGATGAATGTTCCTCTACGGACCCAGCTGCAGAATGGCGACATTGTGGAAATCGTCACGGAACCCGATGCACATCCTCATCCACGCTGGCTTGAATTTGTGCGCACAGGGAAGGCACGCTCCCGTATCCGAAGCTATCTGCGCTCGGTTGATATTGCCGATGCAACCCAGATCGGCAAGCGTCTGCTTGAGCAGTCCTGTGAAAGAGTCCATGTCAGACTCGACAACCTTTCCAAGAATGTACTGGCAAGACTTTTCAGGGAAACCGGTGCCAAGACATTCGATGATATTTATGCAGACATCGGCACGGGTAAGCGTATCGCCATTCTGGTTGCCCGCAGGATTGCCGCCATCCAGTCAGAGCTGGAAGACAATCCAGCGCCTGCACCTCAGGAAGAATCCCATCAGACAGATGACCAGTCCGTTGTCATCTTCGGCAGCGAGGGTCTGCATGTCACGCTGGCAGACTGCTGCAAACCGATTCCCGGTGATGGCATCATCGGGGAACTCAACACGACAAAGGGACTGGTTGTCCATTGTGCAGACTGTCAGACTGCCAGACGCAATCATGTCAAAGAGCCGCAGAAATGGATCAATGTCGATTGGGGAACCGATCTTGCCGGCAAACGGTTTGAATGCCATTTCAATGTTCAGGTTGAAGAGGCGCAAGGTGCTCTTGCCCGGGTCACCGGTGAGATCAGCAACGCAGAGGTCAATATCACGGCTATCCAGATCCAGATGATGGGACCTTTCACGCTCTTCAAGTTCACCATCCAGGTGGAAGACCGCATCCATCTGGCAAGCCTCATGCGGCGTGTCCGCCATGTCCATGGTGTGAAACGGATCGGCAGGGAACAGTTGACCACCTGACAGGCCATTCCGACAGCACAGACAAAAACAGCCTTCCCGATGGAAGGCTGTTTCAATTAAGACCTGTACAGATCAGGCAAGTTCAACCTTGGCAAAACGGCGTTTACCAACCTGAACAACCATCGTGCCAGCACCAACTTTCAGTGCCTTGTCGCTGACAACCTCACTGTTGATTCTGACTGCACCCTGCTGAACCATACGCAGTGCATCAGAAGTAGATGGGCACAGACCAGCCTGTTTCAGCAGCGTACCAATCTGCATTGGCGCACCAGACAGCTGGACAGTCTGGATGTCATCAGGAACACCGCCATGGGTGCGGTTGATGAAATCCTGCAGTGCCGCATCAGCATCTGCCTTGGAGTGGAAGCGTTCAACAATTTCCTGTGCAAAGGCAACTTTCACATCACGTGGATTCATGCCTTCTGCAACAGCCTTCTTCAGTTTTTCAATTTCAGAAATCGACTTGAAGGAAAGCAGGTCATAGTAACGCCACATCATTTCATCGGAAATACTCATCAGTTTGCCGAACTGGGTATTACCTGGTTCCTTGATGCCGACATAATTGCCCTTGGATTTGGACATCTTCTGAACGCCATCCAGACCTTCAAGCAGAGGCATGGTCAGGATACACTGAGGTTCCTGTCCAAACTGGCGCTGCAGCTCACGACCAACCAACAGGTTGAATTTTTGATCTGAACCGCCAAGTTCCAGATCTGCTTCCAATGCAACAGAGTCATACCCCTGCATCAATGGGTAGAGGAATTCATGGACAGAAATCGGAATACCGGCTTTGAAGCGCTTGGAGAAGTCATCACGTTCCAGAATACGGGCAACGGTGTACATTGCAGACAGCTTGATCATGCCACGGGCACCGAGTGCATCGCTCCATTCAGAGTTATAGCGGATTTCTGTTTTTTCAGGATCAAGGACCAGACTTGCCTGCTTGAAGTAAGTCATGGCGTTTTCCTCAATCTGCTCACGTGTCAGCGGTGGACGGGTATCGTTACGGCCGCTTGGATCGCCGATGAGAGAGGTGAAGTCACCAATCAGGAAAATAACAACATGGCCAAGATCCTGCAGCTGACGCATCTTATTGAGAACAACTGTATGTCCCAGATGGAGATCAGGTGCCGTTGGATCAAGCCCTAACTTGATACGCAGTGGTTTCCCTGTCTTTTCGGACCGGGCCAGTTTCTGGGCAAAGTCAGCTTCGACGATGAGCTCATCGCAACCGCGTTTTGCAATAGCAAGAGCTTCTTTTACAGAGTCGGTCAATGGCAGTTCTTCCACAGCTGCCTTATCAGAAATATTTTCAGTCATCGTGATTATTAGCTTTATGTATGACGTTGCGAGTTGGTATAATGGTCTGCTCCATTGACACCACTGACCGTGGTCATGGTGTCTTTATCAGACCATTTCTTTGCAAAAGAGTCATTTTAACTGATTGCAGCAACAAGAGGGAAACTGGATGCAGTTTATCGATAGCGCAAAACAGATTCTTAAAACCATGCTGCTTTCAGCCTGCATGGCTGTTTCTGCCATCACATTGATCTATCCTGCCACCTCCGTAGCAGGAACCATTCCCGGCACAACCGTCAAAAAGGCAGATGCCACAAAGAAAACGGCATCAAGAACCGCTGATAAGAAGGCACCTCAGAAAACCGTTGCAAAACAGCAGGAAAAGCCTCAGGCAAAGTCCGCATCGAATAACCGTGCCTCCGCAGTAGCATCCATCGAAAAACAGGACAGCAGAAAGACTGCTGCCAATAACAGCCGCACAAACAGCAAAGATCTTAAAGCGTCTCAGAAGCAGGCAGCGGAGAAGGCGAAAGCCAATACCCGACAGCAGACAGTCAAGGCAGAGCCAACACCAAAACAGAAGAAACCGATTGTTGACAGACCTGTTTCCAGGGAACAGGTTGCGCAGAAAGGGGATATCCGCACAAAACCACGGGATCCACGGCCTTATTCAGAAGCAACCAGAAATGCAGTCAACAAACCAAGCTCAGGATGGACAACCTCCGGTGTCGATACTGCGGCAAAGTCTGCCTATCAGGAACGCTATGCTGACAATGTGACACCGAAAGTCTATGCCAACGGCGATGCACCGAAGGAGGTCAAACCTTCTGCGACCGTGACATCTGTTGAAGCCCGCTCTGCGATTATTGAAACAACCATCTTTGCGGCAGCGCAGCGGGCAGGTATTCCTGAACCTATCACAAAGAAATTCACAAACCTGTTCTCGATGGATGTGGACATGGATATCAGTGAATTCAGGGGATCCCGCTTCAACCTGATTTATGAAGTCTTCCGGAAAGACGGCAGATTCGTGAGGACAGGTGACCTGCTTGCTGCGGAATTTGTCCATGAAGGCGTACATTACCAGACCATCTGGTTTGAGAAATATACCGGTCAGGGCGAATATTACGATGTTGAAGGCCGCTCACTGAAGGCAACCGCTTCTTCGCTTTCCTCCCCATTGAGAACACCGCTCGACAGTTTCCGCCTGTCCTCAGGCTTTGGATACCGTATCCATCCAATCAAAGGTGACCTGAGAGCGCACAAAGGGGTCGATATGGCAGCGCCAACCGGCACACCGATTCATGCAGCTGCAGATGGGGTTGTCCGCGAAGCAGGATGGCATGGCGGATATGGAAACTTTGTGCTGATTCAGCATACAAACACCCACGCCACAGCATATGGTCACATGAGCCGTATCCATCCAAACATCACGGCAGGAACCCATGTCCATCAAGGTGATTTGATTGGTTATGTGGGCTCAACCGGGCTTTCAACCGGACCACATCTGCATTATGAGGTCCGTGTGAACGGAGTCGCCACAGATCCATCCAAAATTACGGGTATTGCCGGCGTTGGCTCACGGCAGAACCTGCGTCTGTCAGGCAACGACCTGTCACGCTTCAAAAAGCATCTGTATCGGATGCAAAGCTACTTCACCCAGTTGAACGCGAATCCATCCAAGCGAATCAGTTCTTAGCCTTCGCTTATACATCAAGGAGATACCATGGCTCTATATATCGGTCTGATGTCTGGAACAAGTCTTGATGGTGTCGATGGTGTCCTGGCATCCATCCCTGACGATTACAACGGCGGGCATCTTGAAATCCTGGGGGATGCCCATGTTCCTTTTGAGATTCCTTTCCGCAGGCAGTTGATGCAACTGCAGGGCATGGACGTCAACGAAATCGAACGTGAGGCGCTTGCCGCCAATGCGCTAGCAGAGAAGTATGCAGAAAACGTACTGAAACTGATTGCTGATGCCGGTATCAAACCACAGGACGTCAAGGCAATCGGCGTGCATGGACAGACCATCCGCCATCGTCCAGAGCTCGGTTTTACACGGCAGACAAACAACCCTGCCCTGTTGGCTGAACAGACTGGCATCGATGTTGTTGCCGATTTCCGTAGCCGGGATATTGCCGCTGGCGGTCAAGGGGCACCATTGGTTCCCGCATTCCATCAGGCGGTCTTCGGTTCTACCGAGGCAACCCGTGCGGTCGTCAACATCGGTGGCATTGCCAATGTCAGCATCCTGCGCCCTGATGGCACAGCAACAGGGTTCGACACAGGTCCCGGCAACATGCTGATGGATGCATTCATTCAGCAGGAGCTCCGTCTGCCCTACGATAAAGACGGGGAATGGGCAAGAAGCGGCAATGCCATCGGGCGGTTGCTGGACAACATGCTTGATGAACCGTTTTTTGAAAAAGCCCCTCCCAAGAGTACAGGCAGAGACCTGTTTCATCTCGGCTGGCTGAAGCGGCATCTTTTCCAGACAGACATAGATTCCTCCACGGCAGGTGAGCATATCCAGGCAACACTGCTCGCACTGACTGCAACCACCATTGCTGACGCAATCCTGACCCATGCACCTGATACTGATCAGGTCTATCTCTGTGGTGGGGGCGCACTGAACGGCTATCTGACAGAGACCATCCGCCGATTGCTGCAGGTCGAGAAACCGGCAATGACCCTGGATTCATGCGAGGTGCTGGGCATTGACCCCATGCAGGTGGAATCTCTTGCTTTCGCCTGGCTGGCACATCGCTTCACCATCAGGAAACCGGGCAATCTGCCAGCAGTAACCGGTGCAAAAGGACCAAGGATTCTGGGGGCACTTTATCCAGCCTGATGTCTCAGAGACAACCATTCAACCAAGGGATATTCAATGATTGCATTGCTACAACGTGTAAGGCAGGCAGCGGTCCATGTCGATTCAGTTGAAATCGGACGGATCAACCATGGCCTGATGGTTCTGGTCTGCGCCGAACGCGATGACACCGAAAAAGATGCCGACTGGCTGCTGAAAAAACTGGTCAACTACCGGGTATTCTCAGACCCTTGCGGAAAAATGAACCTGTCTCTCTCCGCCATTGGCGGCGAGCTGCTGCTGGTTCCCCAGTTCACATTGGCGTCAGACACCCGTTCAGGAACACGTCCTTCTTTTTCCCCTGCCGCACCGCCAGATCTGGGCAAGCAGCTTTTTGATTATTTTGTTGAACAGGCTCAGGCACAGCCTGATATATCAAAAATCGCAACAGGTCGTTTTGGAGCAGACATGCAGGTCTCTCTAATCAATGATGGACCTGTGACTTTCTGGCTGGAAACACCCCGTAAATGATGTCAAAGGGCGCTTTCCTCTGGCAAAATAACAGTATTCTTTTTTATCTGTCTTAAGGAGCAGTGATGAAATTCTGGAGCAATTCCATTCAGGATGGCAAGGCCATCCCAGCGCAGTACGCTTTCTGCAAGTATGACCCAGCAGCACATCTGGCAATGTCTGAGAACAAGAACCCTCATTTCGGCTGGAGTGACCTGCCAGCAGGCACAAAGTCACTGGCATTGATCTGCCACGACTATGATGTCCCATCACAGGGTGACAATGTCAATCAGGAAGGCAAGGTTGTTCCTGCATCCCTGCCACGCGTTGACTTCTTCCATTGGGTTCTGGTTGACCTGCCAGCGTCCCGCTCTTCTGTTGAAGAAGGTGAATTCTCCAACGGCATTACCGCACGTGGCAAAGCAGGTCCAGAATCTCTGGATGGCAGCCGTCAGGGTATCAACGATTACACGGCATGGTTTGCAACCGACAAGGATATGTCTGGCGATTACTTTGGCTATGATGGCTGCTGCCCTCCATGGAACGATGAAATCCCTCATCACTACCAGTTCACACTCTATGCACTGGATGTTGAAAAACTGGCTGTTTCTGGCACCTTCACCGGTCAGGATGTCCTGAAAGCGATGGAAGGCCACGTCCTGGATAAGGCAGCCATCACTGGTGTTTACTCACTGAATCCAGAAGTCGCCTCCAAGATCTGACGGTATGGCAACCTTTACCGATATCCTGATTATCCGTCACGGTCAGACCGACTGGAACCTGCAGAAAAAACTGCAGGGGCATAGTGATATCCCTCTGAATGAGAATGGCAGGAAACAGGCAGAAATGCTTGCCTCCATTCTCAAAGATGAACATCTGGACGCTGTTTACTCGAGCGACCTGAAACGCGCCCACGAAACTGCAATTGCGATTGCAGAAACCCATCAGCTGCCTGTGGTCGTCAACCGGAACTTCAGGGAACGCTGTTATGGTGCCTGCGAAGGATTGCGTTCTTCCGAAATCAAGGAACGTTTCCCTGAGGAATACAAGGCATGGGTTGCCGCTGAACCGGACCTCTTCTTTCCTGACGGAGAGCGCAAGACCGAAAGCCCAAGACAGTTTCATCAGCGGGCAAAAACAGCAATCGAGGAAACCGCCGCCCAGCATCTCGGGCAGACGATTGCCATCATCACGCACTTTGGCGTTCTGGAAACAGCCTACCGTGAGGCAAAGGATATTCCATTGGGAATCGTCAACAAGATGCCTGTCCTGAACACCAGCATCAACCGTTTCCGCTGGCATTCTGACGGTCGGCTCGAACTGACCGCATGGCAGGAATCAGGACATCTGGAAGAAGCAAAGAAAACAGCCGTTGATTATTTCAAGCATTTCTGAGATTTTTCTGTTCCCTGCAAACCATTCATCCTTCTGTTGATTTCTCATGCTGCAGATTGGTCCATACCAGTTATCAAACCGTCTAGTCGTTGCCCCAATGGCGGGTATCACTGACCGCCCTTTCCGGCAGCTGTGCCGGAAACTGGGAGCAGGCTATGCTGTTTCTGAAATGGCGGCATCCAATCCTCGGGTATGGGACACAGACAAGAGCCGGAGACGGCTGACCCATGATGGCGAAACAGAACCTGTTGCCATCCAGCTTGTCGGCTCAGACCCTGTCCAGATGGCAGATGCCGCACGTTTCAATGTTGACCAAGGGGCTCAGATCATCGACATCAATATGGGCTGTCCTGCCAAAAAAGTCGTAGGCAACTGGTGTGGTTCAGCCCTCCTCCAGGATGAACTGCTGGTTGGAAAAATCCTGGAAGCTGTTATCAACGCTGTCGATGTCCCTGTCACCTTGAAATTCCGCACTGGCTGGGATCGCGAACATATCAATGCCCCGATTATCGCCAGACTGGCGGAATCCTGCGGCATTGCCGCACTTGCCCTGCATGGACGCACCCGCTCGGATGCCTACCGAGGGCAGGCTGAATATGACACGATTGCCGAGGTCAAATCGATTGTCTCGATTCCCGTGATTGCAAACGGTGACATTGATTCACCTGAGAAAGCGGCTTTTGTCCTGAAAAAGACCGGTGCCGATGGCCTGATGATTGGGCGTGCAGCCCAAGGCTGGCCTTGGATTTTCAGGGAAATCAACCAGTTCCTGACTGATGGTACATTGCTGCCCTCTCCAGACATGTCTGAAGTGCATGCAATCGTCCATGAGCACCTTGTATCACATTATGCATTCTACGGAGAGTCTGTCGGAGTCCGCACCGCACGCAAGCATATCGGCTGGTACACCCATTTTCTGCCAGACGGTGAGGTATTGAGGCAACAGGCAAACAAAGCAGACACCTGTGAAAAACAACTGAATGCTGTGGATTGTTTCTTTGCCTCTCTACTTGAACGTGGCGAACGGTTACAATACTGAATAACTTACCGATTCTTTTATTGAGCGTTGGGTGACAGATACCACAGGCTGTTAAGGAAAAAACAGAGATGAGTAGCGAACATATTCAGGATGTTGTCAAACGTAGCCTGCTGGAGTATTTCAAGGATCTGGAAGGGCAGAAACCAACCGACGTCTACAACATGATCATACGGACTGTTGAGAAACCTGTCCTGATGGTTGTGATGGAAAAGGCTGGTTATGTTCAGTCCAAGGCGGCTGAAATGCTGGGTATCAACCGGAATACCCTCCGGAAAAAACTGATTGAGCACAACCTGCTTGACCAGGATCCACTCTGACGTTTTTTGATTTTTTACATTGATGGATGTTTACCATGACTCGATATGCATTGATTTCTGTCTCTGACAAGACAGGCATTGTTGAATTCGCAAAAGCACTGGCTGCAATGGATACCGTTATCCTGTCCACTGGCGGCACAGCAACACTGCTCCAGCAGAACGGTATCGCCGTTACTGAAGTAGCCGACCATACCGGTTTTCCTGAAATGCTGGACGGCCGTGTCAAGACCCTGCATCCAAAGATTCACGGTGGCATCCTTGCCAGACGCGATCTGCCTGAACATATGAAAGCGGTTCAGGAACACGGCATTGACCAGATTGATATGGTTGTCGTCAACCTGTATCCATTCCAGCAGACCATCGCCAAGGCCGACTGCACACTGGAAGATGCAATTGAGAATATTGATATCGGTGGTCCAGCGATGCTGCGCTCTGCATCCAAGAACTGGAAAGATGTTGCAGTTGTCTGTGATCCAGCAGACTATGCCGGCATCATCGCAGAAATGCAGAAAAACGGCGGTTCCCTGTCCATGGAAACCCGCTTCCAGCTGATGGTCAAGACATTCACCCATACCGCGGCATACGATGGTGCGATTGCAAACTACATGTCCAGCCTGAACACTGACAAGAGCCATCAGAACCGTCAGGCATATCCAGCCATCCTGAACATGCAGTTCGAGAAGGTTCAGGACATGCGTTATGGTTAGAACCCTCATCAGTCCGCTGCGTTCTATAAAGAAAAGAGCATGCCAGACGGTGCGCTGGCAGGTTATAAACAGTTCCAGGGCAAGGAACTCTCTTACAACAATATCGCTGATGCGGATGCGGCTTGGGAATGCGTCAAGAGCTTTGATGAACCTGCATGCGTCATCATCAAACATGCAAACCCTTGCGGTGTCGCAGTGGGCAAAGACCTGCTTGAAGCCTATCTGAA
>CAZHQM010000020.1:0-17634 GCA_964534155.1 uncultured Oxalobacter sp. | reverse complement strand
TTACTCCATCAGTTTGTTGAGCTGTTCTGCGCTGATGGTTTCGGCATCAGCCGCCTCTTCGACTGGAATGCCTGCCGCTTCCAATGCCTTGGTGAGCTGCTGGATACGGCGTTCCTGCGCCGCATTGTTGTTGATCAGACCGTGGAGCGCCTTGATCAGTGGATCGTCTTCATTGGCGGTGATGCCATAGGAATTGAAAAGCTTGGTTGCCGCATCCTGTTTTCCTTCAGCTGCAGGCTCTTCCTTCATGATGATACGGGCAGGATTACCGACCGCAGTCGCACCGGCAGGAACCTCACGGACAACCACCGCATTGGAACCGACTTTCGCACCATCGCCGACAGTAAAGCTGCCGAGCACCTGCGCATTCGCACCGCAGATGACACCTTTGCCGAGGGTTGGATGGCGTTTCTTGCCCTTTGTGAGAGAGGTGCCACCCAAGGTGACCCCCTGATAGATTGTGCAGTCATCTCCGACTTCTGCCGTTTCGCCGATGACAACACCGCAACCATGGTCGATGAACACCCTTCTGCCGATGACAGCAGCTGGATGAATCTCAATACCGGTGATGACACGGGCAAGATGGGAAAGGAAGCGGGAAAGCCATTTCAGCCCATGGTTCCAGAACCAATGGGAGAGGCGGTGGATCGCCAGCGCCTGAAAGCCGGGATAGCAGGTGATGATTTCCCAGCCGCTCCGTGCCGCTGGATCACGCTCCCTGATGCTTTTGATGTCTTCCCTGAAACGACCGAACATTTTTAAATGTGTTGAATGATGACCTTTGGGTGCAGATGATAACCGCTTCTGCCAGAATCTGCACGGAATTCCCCATGCAAAACAACAGAACTGACAATGTTACCACAATCCCTACCGCTTAAGTAGGAATGATATTCTACTGCCACAAAAGGATGTTGCTTTCTCTCAGTCAGCCCTTGGATGCCACAATACGCTGACGGCGGGCCTCATAAAGACAGACACCTGATGCCACAGAGATATTGAGGCTTTCAACCGTTCCACTCATCGGAATAACCGCCAGCTCATCACAATTCTCAGCTGTCAGGCGGCGCATGCCATCGCCTTCAGATCCCATGACGAAAGCGGTACCACCGGTGTAGTCAAGATCATAGAGACTCTTGGTGGCGGCATCAGAAGTACCCACCACCCAGATATTGCGTTCCTTGAGCTGTCTCAGTGTACGCGCCAGATTGGTGACAGTGATGTATGGCACGGTCTGGGCAGCACCACTGGCAACCTTCTCGACTGTTGCGTTGATGCCAACAGAGCGGTCTTTCGGCGCAATGATGGCATGTGCACCAACACTGTCGGCAACACGGAAACAGGCACCGAGGTTATGCGGATCGGTGATGCCGTCGAGCACCAGCAGGAGCGGCGCACCCTCAATGGTATCGAGCAGTTCATCGAGATTCCTTGCCAGAGAGAGCGGTTCTGCCATGGCGACAACCCCCTGATGGCGGCGTGTGCCCACCATCCGGTCGAGCCGCTGACCATCTGCCTGAATAATGCGGACACCGGAGTCCTTTGCGAGCTTCAGCAGATCCTGCATACGACGGTCTGCACGGGCGGCATCCACATAGACCGCCTCGACAGAGGAAGGTTCATGGCGGATGCGGGAAGTGACCGCATGGAATCCAAATACTGCTTTCGTTTTCATGTTTTCCTATCTTATCGTCTTGCCTTGGATGGCGTGATATATGGTCTGGATTTTGATGATTTCACCGGCTCTGGGACAACCACTGCCCCGCTGTCTGTGGCAGCACCTGCAACTGGAATAGGACCATCCATCAGGTGGAAATCAATCTGGCGGGCATCCAGGTTGACCCGTGAGACAAGCACCTTGACCCTGTCGCCGAGACGGAAACGGATGCCACGGCGCTCACCGCGGAGCTCATGGCGGATATCATCATAATGATAATAGTCATCACCCAGATCGGAGATATGGACCAGACCTTCGACATAAAGCTCATCGAGCTGGACAAAGAGCCCGAAATTCGTCACGGATGAGACCGTGCCAGAGAATTCCTCACCGAGCTTGTCACGCATGTACCAGCATTTGAGCCATAGCTCGACATCGTGTGAGGCATCGTCTGCACGGCGCTCATTGGCAGAACAGTGCAGACCGAGCATTTCCCACATGGAGAAATCCTTGTCAGCCTTTTTCACACCCTTGCCGGTATTGCGGTTCTCTTCTGTCTGTTTGCGGATGGATGTCGGCACATCCAGATTCAGTTTCTTGCGGTCAATGCCTTTCGGTATATATTTCCCTCCCGCCAGGATTGCCTTGATGACCCGATGGGTCAGCAGGTCTGGATAACGGCGGATTGGACTGGTGAAGTGCATATAGGCATCAAAGGCAAGCCCAAAGTGCCCGATGTTGTCTGGACTGTACATCGCCTGCTGCATGGAACGCAGGAGCATCGTCTGCAGGATGGCTGCATCGGGTCTGCCTGCAATCTGTTTTGCAACTGCCGCATAATCTGCCGGTGTTGGCGCCTCACCGCCACCGAGCGAGAGTCCTGATAGCGCCAGATAGGCACGGAGCCCCTGCAGTTTCTCACCTCTTGGATGGGCATGGATCCGATAGACACCGTGATGGTTGTGATGGCTGATGAAATCAGCCGCACAGACATTGGCAACCAGCATGGTTTCCTCAATCAGTTTGTGGGCATCGTTTCTGACACGGGGGAGGATTTTCTCAATCTTGCCGTTTTCGTTGCAGATGATTTCTGTCTCGGTGGTTTCAAAATCAATCGCACCACGGATTTCCCTTGCCTGCGCCAGTATCTTATAAAGGGCATAGAGATCCTGCAGATGGGAAACCAGTGCCTTGCGTTTCTCCGCCTCAGGTCCTGCTGGATTCTGCAGGATGGCAAAAACCTCAGTATAGGTCAGCCGTGCCGCCGAGTGCATGACCGCTGGATAGAATTGATACGCAGTGACCTTGCCTGCTGAGGAAACAACGGCATCGCAGACCATGACCAGACGGTCAACATCTGGATTCAGAGAGCAGAGACCGTTGGAGAGTTTCTCTGGCAGCATTGGAATGACCCGACGAGGAAAATATGCCGAAGTTGCACGGGAGAGTGCATCCTCATCCAATGGATTGCCCGGGCGGACATAATGGCTGACATCCGCAATCGCAACAATCAGGCGGTAGCTGCTGTCGCCTTCGACCGTAACAGGTTCACAGTAAACGGCATCGTCGAAATCCCTTGCATCCTCACCATCGATGGTGACCAAAGGCACATCACGGAGATCGATGCGGTCTTTGATGTCTTCTGGCTGAACGGAATCTGGCAGACTCTGCGCATAATCCATCGCAGCCTTTGAGAAGATATGAGGCAGTCCAAACTTACGGACGGCAATCTCAATCTCAATGCCCGAGTCTTCACGATTGCCCAGGATCTCGGTGATCTTTGCCATCGGTGGCGCATAGCGTGTCGGCTGAACTGTCAGTTCTGCATTGACAATCTGCCCTTCCCTCGCCTTGCCCGGTCTGCCATCAAGCAGGATATCGTGGGCGATGCGGCGGTCTTCCGGCGCAATCATCCAGACACCGTTTTCACGGATGAGATGGCCGACAATATGGGTGGTCTCACGGGAAAGGACAGTGACAATCGTGCCTTCTGGGCGGCCTTTGTTGTCATGACCAAAGATGCGGACATCCACACGGTCATTTGGCATGACCTTGCACATTTCCTTTTCAGAAAGGAAGATGTCTTCGCCACCATCATCACGGATGACAAAGCCGAAACCGTCAGGATGCCCCTGGACATGGCCGGAAATGAAGCGGGCAGATGTGTTGACCTTGTAACTGCCTTTGCCATCACGGATAATCTGTCCGTCACGCTCCATGGCATCCAGGCGTTTCATCAGACCGTCAAACTCTGTTGTCTTGACCTGTAGGCTCTTGGCGATTGTCTTTACACCATAACCACGGGTTGTTTCCCGTAACGTCGCCAAGATTTCTTCCCGACTGGGGATGGGGTAGGGATATTTCTTCAATATATGCTCCCGTTGATTGATCAGGTGAAAGTCTCTATCGCCTTCGATACAACAACATGATGCTTTTTTTTAGAAATTTTCGCAAGGGTGTTGACACAAAGAGAATACGCTATATAATAGCAATCCTGTTCAGCACTGCAGGACAGAAAAATTCGGAAAAATGCCCACGTGGCGGAATTGGTAGACGCGCATGGTTCAGGTCCATGTGCCGCGAGGTGTGGGGGTTCAAATCCCTCCGTGGGCACCAAAAAATCCGCAGAATAGACCCGCTTGAAGCGGGTTTTTTATTGTCCAGATTTCTCCTCTCTTATCCCATGTCAGACCAGCCAGATACCAATAAAGCCGGCAAACCGCTGTTTTATGATCCAGAAGTCCGCCGTATCCGCAGTTTTGTAACCCGCACAGGGCGTGTCTCGACCGGTCAGGAGCGTGCCATCCAGGAACTGGGGCCTGTTTTCTGTGTTCCTTACGAGAAAAAGGCACTGGACTATACCGCCCTGTTCAACCGTGATGCCGACACTATTTTTGAAATCGGCTTCGGCATGGGTGAAACAACAGCAACCATCGCGGAATCCCTGCCTCATCTGAATTTCATCGGCGTTGAAGTCCATACTCCTGGTGTCGGCGCACTGCTGAAACTGATTGGCGAGAAAGACCTGAAGAATGTCCGCATCCTGCAGCATGACGCAGTCGAAGTACTGGAAAACATGATTCCTGATGCATCCCTCGCTGGTGTCCATGTTTTCTTCCCTGACCCATGGCATAAAGCCAGACATCAGAAACGCCGCCTGATCCAGACAGACTTTGTCCGTTTTCTCTGCACAAAGCTGAAACCAGGTGCCTACCTGCACTGCGCAACCGACTGGGAGAATTATGCGGAACAGATGCTGGAAGTACTGAGTGCAGAGCCTGCCCTTGTGAATACAGCTGACGGCTATGCGCCACGCCCTGATTACCGCCCTGTCACAAAATTCGAAAAACGCGGCCTGCGTCTGGGACATGGCGTCTGGGACCTGGTGTTCAAGAAACGCTGATTCTCAATACTGGCTTCGTCTAAAAACCAAGGCATCTGCCTTGGTTTTTTGTTTTCTAAGATAGACATTTTCGTCACAAACTCCCCACTTCCTCTATGACATCACAGAATAAGCGGTGATATTGTGGTATGCTTTTTCGATTGAACAGTGCTGTATGTTTTCGTTATAAAAGCAGTCGTCCGACTGCTTTCCGCTGAAAAAAACAGCAGATAATTTGACTCCAAACAAAAAATAGAAAGTGGCTTGGAAAATGAGCAAACTGAATGCTGGCAAAATTGCTGAAGACGCAAATACAACCGGTTTTTATGGTGAATATGGTGGACGTTTTGTTCCAGAACCATTGGAACCTGTCCTGAAGGAAGTGGAAGATGCCTTCCTGAAATACAAGGATGATCCTGAGTTCAACGCTGAACTGGTTGATATGTACCAGCATTGGGTCGGTCGCCCTTCTCCGATTTTCCATTGCCGCAACCTGAGCAAGAAACTGGGTGGTGCACAGATTTACCTGAAACGTGAAGACCTGAACCATCTGGGTGCCCACAAGGTCAACAACACCATCGGTCAGGTCATGCTGGCAAAACGTATGGGCAAGAAACGTCTGGTTGCTGAAACCGGCGCAGGTCAGCACGGTGTTGCAACCGCAGCAACCGCCGCCATCTTCAATATGCCTTGTATCGTTTACATGGGCGAAGTTGATATGAAGCGCCAGGCACTGAATGTTGTCCGTATGCAGATGATGGGTACTGAGGTTCGTGCTGCGATGAGTGGCCAGCGCACCCTGAAAGAAGCAGTTGATGAAGCACTGATCTGTTTCGTTCAGGATCCTGAAATGTTCTATGTGCTGGGTTCTGCTGTCGGTCCTCACCCTTATCCAGCGATTGTCCATCATTTCCAGTCTGTTATCGGTAAAGAAGCCCGTCAGCAGTGTCTGGATGAAATCGGCAGCCTGCCAGATGCTGTGATTGCTGCTGTTGGCGGCGGTTCCAATGCCGCAGGTGCTTTTGCGGGCTTCCTCGATGATGAATCTGTTGCACTGGTCGGTGCTGAACCAGGTGGCAAGAGCCTGAAATACGGTGAACACGCCGCTACACTGACCAAAGGTAAGCCAGGCATCATCCACTGCTTCAAGAGTTATGCCCTGATGGATGAACAGGGTGAAGCTGCTCCTGTCTATTCCATCTCAGCTGGTCTGGATTACCCAGGCGTGAGCCCAGAACACAGCAACCTGAAAGATATTGGTCGTGCGACTTTTGAACCGATCTCTGACCAGGAAGCTGTCGATGCATTCCTCGAACTCTCCCGCACTGAGGGCATCATCCCAGCGCTGGAATCTTCCCACGCGCTGGCTCAAGCAATGAAGATGGCACCTACCATGCGCCCTGACCAGAAGATCCTGGTCAATCTGTCTGGCCGTGGCGACAAGGACGTGGATCAGGTTGCACGCCGTCTGGGCATGCCGGTCGACTGATTCGCCGCCTTTTCCTGAAAGACGGGCTGTGTTGCAGAACGCAGCCTGTTTTTATTTCGGACTGCGCATAAGAAAATATTGAGTACAGATGGGTCTTCTCGCAAGAATCAGCAACATCCTGACCAAATACACTGCCTTCTTTGTTATCGGGGCAGCTGTTGTTGCCTATTTCTTTCCTGAAACATGTGCCTTCATGAAAGGCAATGCACAGATTGCCGTACTGGGAACGGTTATGCTCTCGATGGGCATGACCCTGAGCCGTGAAGACTATGCTGTGCTGGCTCAGAGACCGCTGGATATCCTTGTTGGCACCGTTGCCCAGTTCACCATCATGCCTTTCATCGCGATTGCCATCGCACATGTCTTTGGGCTTTCGGATGGACTGACCTTGGGGCTGGTACTGGTTGGCTGCTGCCCGGGTGGCGTGTCTTCCAACATCATGAGTTTCCTGTGCAAGGGTGATGTTGCGTTTTCTGTCGGCATGACCACCGTCTCCACACTGGTTGCCCCTGTGGCAACGCCTCTGCTGGTGAATTTCCTGGTGGGACAGCGGATTGACCTGGACCCATGGGGAATGTTCCTGTTCATGCTGATGGTCACCATCATCCCTGTGGGTATCGGATCTTTCTGCAATATCGTTTTCGGCAAAACAGATCTTTTCCAGAATGTCCGTCAGGTCATGCCCGGTGTGGCGGTAATCGGCTTTGCCCTGATTGTCGGCGGGGTGATTGCCTATCACGGACAAAGCTTCCTTGAGTCAGGACTTGTCATCTTCGTCTGCATCTTTTTCCATAATGCCATCGGCTATGTACTGGGATACTTTGCAGGCACTGTCTGCAGGATGCCCAAGGCGAAGAAACGGACACTGGCTATTGAGGTCGGCGTTCAGAATGCTGGGCTGGCAACAGGGCTGTGTGGCAAGTTTTTCCCGACTTCTGCGGAAGCCGCCATTGCCTCAGCGGTCTCCTGTGTCTGGCACTCGATTTCCGGAACAGTCCTTGCCAATATCTTTCTGGCATGGGACAAACGCAAAGAGCGCAATCAGCAGTAAACAGGCTTAAACCGCCATCCTCATCACCAGTTCAGCGAAGAATACCGCTGAACATGCCGCAACAGCGACTGTGAACAGGCTGAATCCACGATATGCCAGTACCACAGCAATCACCAATGCCCCTGCCCCGACCAGCGGATTGCCAGTCACCTCGATAATGGCAGGAAATGTCATGACCGACAGCGTGACATAAGGAACATAGTAGAGGAATGAACGGAGCGTCCTGTTCGTGACCGGTCTTCTGATAAGCGTCAGTGGCAGGACACGGATGGCATAAGTCACCAGCGCCATGACAGCGATATAGAGATAGACGTTATCCATTCTCTTTCTCCCCCTCTTCCTTTCTTGGGAAAAGGACCGCAGCCGCCCCTGCAATGACAACGGTCAGGATGATGATGCGCATACCACCTGAAATCTCTGAAAGGACCGGCAGTTTACTGAAGAGCCAGCTTGCCCCGATGGCAAACAGGACAATCAACCCCAGCACACGGTTTGTCTTTGTCGGCGGGACAATGACAGCGATGAACATGCCATAAAGCGCCACACTCAGGGCAGTCACCACGGATGCAGGCATGATATTGCCCAGGATAACGCCCAGATAGGTGCCCAATGCCCACCCCGGTGCAGCGATACAGACAGCACCATAGGTGTAATAGGGATCAAGATAACCCGACACGGAAATCGATATACCAAATATCTCGTCTGTCACACCATACCCCACCAGCAGGCGGTGGCACCAAGGCGTTCCCGGCGAAAGTTTCTGCGACAGCGAGAAAGACATCAGCAGATAGCGCAGGTTGATGACAAACTGGGAGAGCGCAATCTCCCACAGTGCAGAAGATGCGGCGATGAAACTGAGTGCGGCAAATTCACCTGCCGAGGTCAGGTTGGTGAGGCTCATGACAAACGCCTCGACAGCCTCCATGCCGATATTCCGGCATGCAATGCCCAATGTAAACGAGACCGCAAGATAACCGAGGGCAATCGGGATGCCGTCACGCATACCCGCCAAGAAATTTTCCCTATGGCTTTTTACAACTTCCATCAACTTCGACGCATTTCATCCAAAAAATTTTACATGCGTGATTATAAGTATATCTGCATGGATACTGCACAGTTCTTCTTTTAATTACACTAATAATGGCTGGATATCTTCAAAAATATGGTATCTTCTCGCCTATCCGTTACATGAAAGGTAAAAAATATGGAACAAATGCCAAAATGCCCGAAGTGCAATAGTGAATATGTCTATCACGATTCTGTGAACTATGTCTGTCCAGACTGCATGTATGAATGGTCTGGCAATGAAGATGCCGCCACAGATGAAGAAACCAAGGTTTACAAGGATGCCAATGGCAATGTCCTGCAGGACGGCGATTCTGTCATCCTGATCAAGGACCTGAAAGTCAAAGGCTCTTCCATCGTCATCAAGAAAGGCACCAAGGTCAAGAACATCCGTCTGGTTGACAGCGACCACGATGTCGACTGCAAGATTGACGGACAGAGTTTCTCTCTGAAGTCTGAATTCCTGAAAAAAGCCTGATCCAGGCACTTTTCAACGCTTCATGAAAAATGGCGGTTGGGTTTTACCGGACCGCCATTTTCTTTTCCCAATCGGATCAGCTATTGATAACCCAGATGTTTCAGGAGTCCGACAAGCCCTGCATGGACATCACTGTAAGTCTCATCGAAATCCCCTGTGTACCAAGGGTCGGCAATGCTCTCCCCTTTTCTGCCCGCATAATCGAGCAGCAGGCTGACCTTGTTTTCTGAATCATCGCCGACAAAGCGCTTCATGTTGCGGAGATTGTTCCTGTCCATCGCAATCAGGTAGTCGTAGTGAACATAGTCCGCCTTTGTCATCTGGCGTGCAGTCTTGCCTGCAACGCTGATGCCATATTCCGCAAGTTTCTTTCGGGTACCGTAATGGACAGGATTGCCCAGTTCTTCAGTGCTGGTTGCCGCAGAAGCAATCTCGAAATCACCGCTGATGCCCCGTTTCTTGACCATATCCTTGAAGAGGAACTCTGCCATCGGACTGCGGCAGATGTTACCGTGACAGATAAAGAGTATTTTAACCATTTGATTTAACTGTATTTTTCATATTACTTGGGCACCTTCTGTCATCAGATGATTTTGCCGACTGAAGAGACCAGCATCATGATGCCCCCTGCTGCCACAATAATCATGGACAGCTTGCGGAACAGTTCCTGACTGACCTTCTTGGCAAATTTCTCGCCAAGGTACAACCCGACAAAATTGGCTGGCAACAGGTAGAAGAACACCGTCCAGTCATCCACCACGGAATAGGTATCCACAAAGAGATAGGTGGTGGCGGTGACAATGAAATTCACCCCAAAGATCCAGATCATGTTTGCCCGCATCTGGGTCTTTTCCATCTGTTCATTCAGGAAATACAGTGCAATCGGCGGACCGTTCACCGAAGTGGCAGCACCGAAAAAACCGGCAAGGAAGCCAGTACCGAGACGGCCTGCAATCTTGTTCTTGACAACCAGCTTGAAGCGCATCGCCATCAGGATGATGGCAACGATGAGAACACTGCCGAGCAGCAGCCCCAATGCCCATGCAGGCAGGACCTTGAGAATGAGACTGCCCGGAATGATGCCGACCAGACAGCCAGTACAGATCATTGCCACCACCTTCCAGTTCACATCCCGCCAGGTGGTGTACATGGTGGCAACACGCATGATGACGGACAGGAAAGGCACAAAGATGACAACACATTTCAGAGGAAGAACGAGACTCAACAGCGGTGCGCAGACAAGTGCGAAACCGAAGCCAGAGACAGTGGCAAAAAAGGATGCCAGAAAAACAGCAGCCAGACCGACCACCAATGTGTAAATGTCCATTTCCATGGTCTGACACGCTACTACACGCCTTGGAAATACGCAAGTTACGGGAAGATTTCTTTCATTCGCAGAATCAACAGTCAATGCATCTGAAATGGATGTTGTTCTGGCATAATGGCAGCCATCATTCAATGGATTGGGCAAACATGGCAGATGATTTTGAGACCCGGCTCGGGACATTCAAACAATGGATCAACGAAAGCAGTGATATTGTTTTCTTTGGGGGGGCGGGTGTTTCCACAGAAAGCGGGATTCCAGACTTCAGGGGCAAGAATGGGCTGAACAAGAAGCGGGATTCCCAGTTCGGCAAGTATGAACCTGAATACCTGCTCAGCCATCGATGCCTGACCAAGGATACAGACCTCTTTTATGCCTTCTACCGCCAGAAGATGAATCTGTTCGGCGCAAAACCCAATATCACCCACAAGGTACTGGCAAAGCTCGAGAAAAGCGGCAAGGATGTGACGGTTGTCACCCAGAACATCGATGGCCTGCACCAGAAAGCCGGCAGCACGAATGTGCTTGAGCTGCATGGCTCGGTGCATCGGAACTACTGCTCGAAGTGTGGCGATGTCTATCCTGCCGATGCCATCTTCAAGGCTGCGGACAAGGTGCCCAGATGCACCGAATGCCGCTCTGGGCTCATCCGCCCGGATGTCGTCCTGTATGGCGAAAGCATGCCCAGCGATTTCAGGTATGCCGAAAAAATCATCCGCAAATGCGACATGATGATTGTTGCGGGCACCAGCCTGACGGTCAATCCAGCCGCCTCACTGGTCAAGAAATTCCGTGGCAGATGGCTGGTAGTCATCAACCGCGACCAGACTGCGGCGGACGAGACTGCCGACCTTGTTTTCCGCGAAAATCTCGGCAGTATTTTCTCTGCACTGTAAAACAGGCTCAGGGCATCGCTATTTGACTGTATCCAGCCCTTTTCTTATAGTAGTCGGAATCAACTCACACAGGCATCACTATGACGAACGAATACCAAAGACCATCCAAAGACCTTTCCTTTATGGAAATCGCCGCCTCTGTTTCGATGCGCTCGACCTGTCTGCGCCGCCGATATGGTGCTGTGATTGTGTCGAAGGATGGGCGTATTGTCTCAACCGGCTACAACGGTGCGCCACGCCATCGTGCGAACTGTGTGGACCTGAAAGAATGCCTGCGGGAAAAATGCCAGATCAAGCCAGGCACACATTATGAGCTGTGCCGGGCAGTCCATGCCGAGGCGAATGCCATCATCAACGGGAATCCGCTGGATATCGTCGGCGGCACCCTGTATCTGGCAGGAACCGATGCAGTCACCAATTCCGCCACACGGCAGATGCAGCCCTGCTCCATGTGCCAGCGCCTGATCCTGAATGCCCAGATTGAGCGGGTTGTGCTGCGCGACATTGATGGCACACTCATCGATGCCAATCCGTTGGATTGGGAAGATGACCTGCCTGAAGTGATTGCCCAGAGAATCGATATCAGCAATCTCTCTGATACAGTCCGCCCCTCTTTCCAGATGGGGCAGACTGCCTTCACTGTAAAGATAGGTACTTTTATACCAGTCCTTCGCGCGCAACAATCTCATCCAGAATGCCAGCTGCAGTGGTCAGGATGTGATCCATATGGCACTGGCGTTTTTCAACGACCGGTGGATGTTTGACCTTGAGCTCATTGCACTCGAAAGAACCCAATGCCTCCTTGAACTTGTTGATGTATTCCTGTTCCAGCTCGCGCATACGGGTGCTTTCGTGATTGTTGCGTTTCACATAGAGTGCTGTCAGCGCCATGATGCCCGCAGTGACAGCACCACAGACAGATCCGACACCCATACCACCGCAGAAACCGGCACTCATTTTCAGTGCGTCCGGTGACAGGCGCAGGTTGTAAGCCCAGTTCGCGCCGTACAGCATTTTTTCACTGCAGCACAGCCCCATGCTGTTGCCGAAACCCGATGCAATCAAATCTTTCAACATAATATGTCTCCTATCAGTCTATAAGTTTGCCAATGTCTATAAGCATACCAGTAAACCCTTGATTTGCCGTCCTTTCCTCAAGCAAATGGCATCTCTCCAGTTCTGGCATCTTTTTTTATTGCAGAATGCCCATTATGATACGGACTTAATTCTGTATTTTCATCATGTTACCGTCCCCGATGAAAATCATGGCTGAATATCACTTATGGAGAAAACAATGAAGATCGTCGTACTCTCTGGCAGCCCACGTGAAAACGGCAATTCCGTGGCACTCGTCAACGCATTCACCAAAGGCGCTACCGAAGCAGGTCATACCGTTGAAATCATCGACTGCGCAAAAATCAATGTCGCACCAATGCGATTTGATCCACCTTTGGCTGACGATGACTTCACCGCAATCGGCAAGCAGATTGTGCAGGCTGACTGCCTTGTCTTTGCGACACCTCTGTACTACTTCGGCGTCTCTGCACAGCTGAAAGCAGTCATCGACCGTTTCTATACCCTGAACAATCCGAAAGAGCAGATGATGGAAAAACAGTCTGTCCTGCTGGTTTCCCAGGCACAGCCATCTGCCAACGCTTCCGCTGGGCTCATGATGATGATCCGCGAAATCGCCCACTACTACCACTGGCTTGAAAGAGGCTCTGTGATTGCCTGTGATGTCCGCGCACCCGGTGATATCGAAAAAACCGCCTACCTTGATCAGGCATACGCGCTGGGCAAGAGCCTGTAATCTGCCGACAGCACTGGGCTAAAAGACACATGACTGGCACCAAACCGAATACCCTAGAAAACCCACCATTGGAGCGGATTCCGAAGAAGAAGCCGAAAAACTCCGTGGCAACATGGCTTGCGAAAGCCAAACACGGAGACCGCAACGCACGCTTCATGCTGGGTAAATGCTACGAAGAAGGTATCGGTACCAGTCAGAACATGGCGGAGGCCATCCGCTGGTACACCAAGGCGGCAGAGTCGGGGCAACCTGATGCCCAGTGCGCCTTGGGGCGCTGCTATGCCGCAGGCAAGGGCTTAAGGCAGTGGCATGTGGAAGCCGTCTATTGGTTCACCAAGGCGGCTGAAAACGGCAATGCCGAGGCACAGTGCGCCTTGGGGCTCTGCCACGCTTTCGGTCGTGGCACACCCGATGACGATGAAAAAGCCCGCCTATGGCTAGAGAAATCATCTGCACAGGGATTCGAGACTGCATCGAAGCTCATCGAAATCCTGTTCCATGCCGATGAGCCTGCTCTCGGGAGTGGGCGGTATCTGGTGAAACTTGCCCGAGAAAACAGGCTGCATTTTGTCTATGACCGCATCATGGGTGGCTTTTTCTGGCTGCTGGATCCGAATGCAGAAGGAGTTTCCGCATTCCTGTCCGCCTGTGCGGCGGCTGAAATCGAGCTGGTGTTGGTGGAAGGCGGTTCTGTCGATACCGCTTACAGCACGGCATTCCGCACAGCTGAGCCGATTAGGCCGTGAGCTGTTGTCTGCCAAGGCAAGACTCCATCTTTGTCTTCCATTTTTCATTCGCTTTGATTTACAACGTGATTTGTGTGTCATGAATGACAGACAAAACGGTTTGTATGCCAAATTTTGCAGAAAATGAAACACAAAGCTGTTTGTGTGCCATGAATGAGCAACAAATGCTGTTATGTGTTATAAATTAGCAAATTTGGTTTACAAAATCATTTGTTAATCACAAATGACTTATAAATAGGTTGAAACATGGCAACTGAATTGAATCTTGAGGATGCTGTCAAATACCATTACGGGAAGTTTCCTCCATCAGAAATCGACTATGGAAAGCTGATTGCCCAGATTTCGAAAACTGCTGAAGCAATTGGTCGCTATGATCAGGTCATCAAGAGTCTGAAAAACAGCGCAATTTTCCTGAGCCCTTTGAGAAGCCAGGAGGCAGTCATTTCTTCCCGTATGGAAGGTACAGTCAGTACCATGGATGAAGTCCTCCAGTATGATGCGAATAATGATGATTCTGAGGCAAGGTCTGAGACTGTTGAGACTGCGCTATACCGATACGCATTGAATGATGCGCAGATTGCAATCAATGATGGTCAGCCTTTCTCTGCGTTCCTTATCCGTTCAATCCATTCTGTCCTTCTTTCATTTGGTCGTGGTGCGACAAAATCACCAGGCAAGTTCAAAACAGAGCAGAATTATCTGGCTGGTGGGTTTGGACATCGAAATGTACGTTTCGTTCCGATTTCGCCAGAAAATCTTGAAGAGGGAATTGAGAAACTTCTGGATTTCATCAATAACAGCCCGCTACCTCCGTTGCTGAAAATAGCAATATCCCATGTTGAGTTTGAGGCACTTCATCCATTCAAAGATGGCAATGGCAGGATTGGTCGTATGCTCATTACCCTGCTGTTGTGGCACTATGGCCTGATTTCTCAACCACATTTCTATATCAGTGCATTCTTCGAGGACCACCGTGATGAATACATCGATAGCATGAGAGAGGTCTCCAAGTCAGATGATTGGACACAGTGGTGTCTATTCTTCCTGAAAGCAGCAGAATCTCAGGCAAAACAGAACCTTGCTACTGCCGAACGAATCCAACAACTTTATGAAGACCTTAAGGTTGAATTCAACACGATACTCTCCTCCAAATGGAATGGCAGTGTTCTCGATTTCATATTCACCTACCCTATTTTCCCAGGAAGCCGCCTTGCAGATGAGATTGGCATCACACCATCAACAGGTGCGCGGTTCATCAGATCATTGGTAGATAGCGGTATTCTTCAGGTATCCAAGGAGCCTGCCGGTAGAAGATCTGGCATTTATCGATTTGAGAAGTTGATGGAGATAGTCAGGGTTTAATAAAACCAACCATTGGAAGTAGACGATATCTGGCAAATTTTGTCCGAAGAAACGAGATGCATTTTGTCTATGAGCGCATCAATGGCGGCTTTTCTGGCTATTAGACCCAAATGCGGAAGGTGTCTCTGCTTTCCTAACAGCCTGTGCGGCGGCTGAGATCGAGCTGGTGCTGCTGGAAGGCGACTCGGTCGATACCGCTTACAGCACCGCATTCAGCACAGCCGTTCCGATTAAGCCGTAAGCTGTTGGCAACTGGGGCGAGCCTTCATCTTTAATTTCCATTTTCATTCGTTTTGATTTACATCGTGGTTTGCGAGCCATTCCATAATCCTCAACGATAGTTATCTTTCTTTACGAGGTCCCAGAAACTTATCACCATTCAAATGAATCATATGATCAGGCATTTCTGAAAGCCATACTTCTGTTTCCCACGCAAGTTCTGTACTGAACTTCTTGTAGGTCGAAAAGTCAGGAAATGCTGTGACAAAAATTTTCCCTGCTGTCACATTTTTCGTCATATCGTTTATCTCAATTATTCGTTTTGGGCTCATCGGACCAACACTCGTCACCGCCTCGATAAAATAAATCCAATTTTCATCTTCGCGATACAACACAACATCGGGCATCTTGTCATGCAGGGTTATCTCGAAACCAAGTTCAGACAACCTATCCACATCCTTGACCAAATCCTTCTTGATTGTATCTCCCACATACAAACACACACAATTTGGAGCAAATCGCGGAGCAAATTCCTCGATAATTGCTCTCTGTAATTCATTGTGTTTGCCTGGACTGAACTTGAACGCCTCCCCATTAATTAAGACAGGCATCTTTTCCATTTCCTTTTTACTCTCGTATTTCTGAATCAGCGTCTCATGTGTAACAAGATATGCCTGCAATCTTTCCTCAAACTCATCCGACCCAACAGACTGCACCAGAGTCAATGTTTCATCTGTGATGCGATACCTGTAATTCGGACTATTCGTCGCCTTACCATTATCCTCAATCAATGCCGCTTCACGGAACTGATGCATACAATTTTTGCGAATCGTCTCGCGCGTATTTTCTGCATACGCTTTCCCGTAATTTTCGGCAGTGAACTTCAAAACATCATGGATACGGATCCAGTCATTCTTTGCCGTGCTCCATGCTTTATTTGACTTCATATGAGCCAATGTAAGCAAAGTATATGCAGCAATATCCGTCTGCTGTGCAGCCGGCATTCCTATCTTTTTCAGATAGTCCTTAGCCTCTTTAATTTTGCCCATAAGCTACCTCCTCAAGAATCCTGTCACACGTGACAGTAGAACCATCCTTTGCTCCTATCAATCTCTTGCCAATTTGGACAATGAGTTCTCTCGGCGGTACAGGAATGCTGTTTATCTCAGTACTGTTCACCTGTGTACTACCATTTAGAATGCGATAATACATATCGAAAAGCGTCGAATTTAGCAATGCATAAATACCATACACCTCAACCTTGGTGAGCTTCTGCTTCATCACATCATCAACGAAATTTATCTTGTTTTGAGTTCCTATATATTCGTACTCAGGAAATTCCGAAGCAAGATAGATACCACACTGAAGTCTGCGCTTTTCTTCCTTTGCCGTGAATCGCTTGCAGAATACGTAGTTCTTATTTTCCTGAATCAACCCCTTCTTTGCCGTAACAATCCAATCAAACTCCTTACCAGAAGGCAAATGATTCACCTTACCATCTCTTATATGCTGGCTGTAAAACAACGGAACCGTATCTTCAGATTCTTCTTTGCGTAGCTCTTCCCATTGCCTGAAATCGACTACAATCCCTGTCTTCATTCGAAGACCTATATCAGGAAACGTCTGGCTATAACGATTGATGCTCTGAATCGCATCAACTTCTTCCGCCGAAGTTGGAAGGAACACATACCAATCATCACCCACAACCACTGAATCATACGACAGCGTTAATTCTGTGATGTCATTAAAATCACCATTTGCCTGCGTTGATGTCAACTTAACATGCGTCGGCTTAACCTGAGACTTTACAGCCTTGATGATAATTGTTTCTTGAAGAACTTGTTCCTGACTAAAGACCTTGTCACGACTCACAAATAGGTGAATATGCTGCAACTTACCGTGATACAGAAAATACTTTCTAAATGCCTTGAAATACGCCCCTGAAGTCCAGCTACGAGGGATGATATACACCATTTCGCAATCGTCCTTCAAATTGAACAGTGACATGGCGGCAAACAGGAAATAAAGATTCGGAGCACCATGAACAACATCAGGCATCTGTAATGCGGCCACATTATCTTTCATCACTCTAAGATACGGCGGATTTCCAATGACAAAGTCATACTTCAGAGGATGGGGATTAGCCACAACATAGTGA
>CAZHQM010000019.1:0-17946 GCA_964534155.1 uncultured Oxalobacter sp. | reverse complement strand
GTTTTTATTTAACTAAAAAATGAAGATTATCTTCAATTTTTTCGAAGTGTCAGCATTGGATATGCCATTTTTGTTTAAACATTGAGCCCTGTCCTTGAGAGCTGCCAGCCATAGAAAAGAAAAAGCGGACCAGGTTGTTCACCTGATCCGCCTGACAGAAAGAATGTCTGATGCCTGTCAGTTCAGATTCTGGGCTTTATCCAGAGAAACCATCTGGGTATCCGTCTGGTATCCTGTTTGGAATGCCTCTGCCAGTTGGACTGTTTCTGCATCGTACACATCGCCAAGTGTATAGCTTGTTGGCTTGAAGACGGAGTTTCCAACTATTCCGTGAGTCACTGTCAGCACGGTTGCCGCAATGATGAAGCAGCAATACATGATGCTGATAAAGATGCCACCTGCTGATTTCTGAGAATCCATATTTTTACCTCTCTGGAAAAGAATCCTCCCCCATACTGCGGACAGCGATACCACCCTTAATCCCAATCAGTCACACAATCAACCAGATAGGGAGTTTTCCTGATTGATGGATTCATTCTATGCATTGCGATGCCGGCATAGAAGAAAGCCTGCCATGACTGATTTTCAGCTTTTTAAAGACGGTTAATTTCTGTTTAAAGGTTGTTTCAGATACTCTCGGTACCATTCGAATTGACTTGAATGGCGAGCCTGTATTTTCAATCCAGTCAGATTGACTTGACTGGTTTCCGGGAAATATCTGACAGGCCTTTCAACAATCTTTAAATATCTATAAATTTTTGTTTAATTTCAATTATTTAGAACTCTTTATCAGATTGATTCTCCTGTATGACAGCGATATTCTTTAACTGCTCTCCTTAATCAAGCATTGAGTGCCGGGAGGAATCAGACCTCTTGCCATTGCCCTGCTGACTGTAGCCCAGCAGGTCCGTACTCATGATGATTGCATTGTCTGGTGGGGCAGATGTCGGACTCCTTACACCACCCTGAAAAGACATTTCCCATCAGGCGATGCAATCCTTTTCTTCCTAAAGTTTTTGCATTGAATCTGCCACAATCCCTGTCTGAAAGTTTCTTTCCGCACCAATCTTTCGATTAAATTTAACCATTTATCAACTTTTCCATACTTTTTTCTACGGGACTTGTTTGTTCGATTTTGTCGAAGTATATTTTCAATAAAGATTGAATCTGGATGGCACCAACAGTAGGAGAAGCATCATGGAGGTCTTTATTGTTTTCATCGCTTACGCTGTTTTCATGTTTGGCAGCATCTGCATCTTCCAGCTTTATCTGTTACGCAGAAAACGGGTGGATGCTGACCGTACGCGTGAGGCACTGGAACGAATGCTGGTAAAGGACTGCGACAATGCCCTTTCGAGATACAGCATGCATTTTTCCAGTGTGCCTAAAAAAGAGGTTGGCTATATGACCAGGATGTGCCTTTCACATGAAGCTGATATGCCTGAGTTCTATATCGCCTTTGCAGGTGCAGGAAACAATGTGCTGGGATATGCGAGATTTACCCGGGAAGGTAAACAGGGGCACAAGCAGAAATATGCCCTGACAGGCATTTTCGGTGCGGATGCCGACTGTTATCCGGTGCTGTCACTGAACAATGAGGTTTTCACGCTGAATGAGGCGATGAAGGCCAATGAGGTTATTGATACCCGATTAGACAAGCTGGTCAGCATCCGGAATGCATTGCCAGCCTGAGTGGCATCTATATTCCACCTAATCAACCTATTCATTTTGCATAGCAGTCCTGATTGGACTGCCATGATCCAACAAAAAGCCGCCAGGAGACAAATCCCCTGACGGCTTTGAACTTCAACCTTCAGCTATTATCAAGACTGAGTCTGACTTGCTGTAACAGGTACTTTTCTTTGTGGTCTGCCCAACCTAGGGATGACGAAAGTCATCAGGATGAAGGACAGAGTGGACATCGCACCAGAGATGGAGAATGCGACGGTCCAACCCAGCTGGGTTGCAACTGCAGCACCGACACCACCACCGAAGATGGATGCACAGGCTTTAGCAGCCCAGAAGCAGCCATAGTTCTGTGCGGAGAATGCGGTACCGAACAGATCCTGGTTGATTGCAGGGAACAGTGCATAAGAGCCACCAGCGGTGAAGAATGCGACTGCCAGCATGATGATGAAGAAGACAACGCCCATTGGTGCGACATGACCGAACAGGAACATTGCAACTGCATTGACACCGAACATGATGGACAGGGTCTTGTAACGGCCGATCTTATCGGAGACAGCACCCCAGAATGGACGGCAACCACCGTTGAACAGGTTCTGCATCATGACGCAGACTGCCATGGTACCAGCAACAATGCCCATGGAACGACCGAATGGTGCGGAGTTTGCAACCAGGAACAGGAAACCGAAGTTGACGGAGAAGAAGGAGATCCAGCACAGCCAGAAATGTTTGGTCTTGAGCATTTCGCCGGTACGGAAGTCGCGTTCGGTTGGTTCTGGTTTTTTAGGTTTAGCACCACCAGGGAAACGGATGAAGAATGCGATCAGGACGATAAATGCACCCATGATGATACCGGTGATCTTCAATGCGCCATAAACACCCCAGTCAGGGTCTTTAATGACGGTGGTGATCAGTGGCAGGAATGGCAGCACGCCCAGACCATAGCCAGCAGCAGTAAAGCCAGAAGCCATACCACGGCGGTCAGGGAACCAACGGTTAGCGGTGTTGATCGCAATACCGTAGATGACACCGACACCAGCACCAGAGATGGTGTACAGAACGTACAGCATTGGGATGTTGGTTGCGAAGCCCATAGCGAACCAGCCGCCACCGACCAGAATACCACCAACGATTGCAGGGAGCTTAGGACCCAGACGGTCAACGAAATAACCGCCACCTGGCTGGGAAACAGACTGAATAACCTGAGAAAGTGTGAATGAGACCTGAACAGCTGCCAGGGAAACACCCAGCGCATCTCTCATTGGTCTTGCATACAGGGTCCAGGAGTACTGGACACCTGAAATCATACACATCAGCATAACAGCGAGGAAAAGATACCAGATACGCTTGCCACCGGCTTTGCGTGGATCTTCATTTTCCCGACTGTCTGCTGTCATAGTTGCAGTAGTCATCTTACGAATCCTCTATTCAAGTTTCTATATTCGAACAGGCATCCCATAAGCTGTTCCGCTTTTTCCGCTGTCAGGTTCTATGCCCGACATCCGGTTGAGATACCTCCCGTATATGACATTGATTTATGCATCATGCATACATAAATCCCTATCACATGCAGGGCATGGTATAGCAACAGATTCTTCAAATAAACACGCTATACATTGATGTTTTTTTCAAGTTTTATTGAATACCATGCAAGTTCAATAAACATGAATGAATGCTTCTGTTTTTTCTCAATTTTCCAAGGAAACTTATGCTTGACAGAACACAAAAAGAAAAACCCATCTGGGTTATAAAACCACAGATGGGCAAATCCGTTGGAAGGGAATAAAATGAATGGTTATATCAGGATTGCCGGACCAACAATGAGGAGGGAAATCCCCTTCATAATGGCATATGCAATGGCGTATGCATATTCTTTGTCTGTATTCTTTGCCCGGATCCAGAGATACAGGAACCCAACCGGAGCAATCAGCCCCAGCCATTTCCAGTTACCTGGCGCCCAGTAATTTTTCTTCAGCAGCATTACATCGATTATCCAAAGTACTGCAAAAATCAGCCATCCACCAATGGTGATATAGAGATGGTCTCTGCAACCTTCAGGCAGGAAAACACTGCCCTGCTCAGATGCCAGCACCATGACCACGAATGGAATCAATGGCATAAGTCTAGCGGTCAGGAAACGGGCATTACGGTTTTCATCCGCTGCGCCACCATAACAGTTCAGTGTAATGGCGTCCCTTTCTTCTCTCCGCAATGCTTTGTAGTACTTCTCGCTCATATCCGCCCTCTTTTTTCAGTCTTGGTTGATCGATAAACCTTTGTTTGAAAGATATTACGTCAGTCTTGCTGTGGATATGTCTCTGAAAAATTGAGCGTTTATTCAGTTTTCCTGAAACACTCACCCGATTCACTTCATTTTTCATGAAGGGTTGAATTCTGCTGGTTTTCTCCTTGAGATGATATTTTTTTGATATGATTGGAATATTGAAAGGAGATTTCTTATGATTGTTACGGTTGCTCATACAAAGGGGGGAACCGGCAAGACGACAACTGCGCTTCAGCTTGCGCTTTATTGGAAGACAAAGCTGAACCGTGATGTCTGGCTGGTTGATGGCGATGAACAGCAGTCTGCGCTGACAGCGGTCGGTATCCGTGCGGATTCAGGGGTTGAGCCTGCCCTGCCATGTTCTGCTTACAGCGATGGCCGCTCTATGGTTTCCCAGATCCGCGCCCAGAAAAATAAATGGGAAGATATTGTGATTGATGTCGGCGGACGCGATACATCTGCTCTCCGTGCAGCTTTGATGGTGTGCGATGTTCTGCTCGTTCCTGTCATGCCACGCAGTTATGATGTCTGGGCGCTTTCCAATCTGCAGGATGTCATTCAGGAGGCAAAGGATCTGGGGGCTGATTTCAGGGTATTGGCGTTTCTGTCCTGCGCAGACAGTCAGGGGACTGACAATCAGTCAGCGATTGAATCCATGACGAATTTCCCTGAGTTTGAGGTGATTCCTACGCCTCTGGTCAGACGCAAGGCTTTTTCTTCTGCGGGAGGGACAGGGTTGTCTGTTTTCGAGGTTAAACCATCCGACAAGAAGGCGTGCAATGAACTGGAGGCCCTTTCTGAGGCAGTTCTTGCAGTCGTTGAATGATTTAAAGGAGTTGAATGATGGCGATTACGATGCCTAAAAAACTGCCTGGCAAGCAAAGAGCTGACAAGAAGACTGTTTCTGACAGCGATATGATGGCTTTCATTGAAGGCGCAGGAAAAGATTCCGCTGAACGCGAAAAGATGGTTCAGATTTCACTGAAACTGTCAGCAGGTCTGCTCCAGGATGTGGATGCCGCTGCGAAGCGCTTGGGCATTTCCCGTGCGGCTTACTTCAAGGCTGCTGTATCAACTGCTGTCTCCAACGGTATTACGCTGAAATAAGGGCTTTTCCGATGGACTGCTGTTACCGTCCACCTGTTTCTTTCCGGGAGTCGATTTTCGGCTTTGCCCGTGAGCAGTATGATGCGGAGCCTGAGTATCTCTGGGCAAGCACCCCTGATGCGGCTGTCCTCCGCCATGAGGATAACCGCAAGTGGTTTGCTGTTGTTCTCAAGGTCAAACGCTCGCGGCTGGGATTGGATGTGAATGATGATTCGCCTGTCGATGTGATGAATGTGAAGTGCAATCTCGACCTGAGCGGCTCATTGAGGATGCAGCCAGGTATCCTGCCTGCCTATCATATGAACAAGAAACATTGGATTTCTGTTCTGCTGGATGGCACAGTGGATCTGGATGAGGTCTGCAGCCTGATGGATATGAGTTTTGAGATGACGGCAAAACGGCAGAAAAGCACCTGAATGAAATAATTTTCCCAGCAGAAATGGCAGACGATGATGGTCTGCCTTTTTTATCAATCATCCCCTGAGCATCTGGAATGCCAGCGATGCCATCACTGTGGCAACAATCAGCATGGGTAGAAATACCTTGTCATAAGGAATGATGCTGACAATCCATGGCCGTTTCGGCAGGCTTGGGAAGAAAGACCTCGGCATATCTGAGAGCCCTGTTCTGCCATGCTCCCGAACGATCGCCATGAAACTGCCAAGTTTCTGCCCATACGACCTGATACTGAGCAACCGGAGTAATCCATACCCCAATGGAACAAGCAGGAGGATTGCAGCAAATCCTGATGTCATCTCTTCTGCCATCAGCAGGTACCCCATGATGGCGATGACAGAGCATACCGCCAGTGGCAGCCAACCGAACATGCTCTGCGCCGCACGCCCTGCCCCAGTCGGCAACTTTGAGCAGATAGCGCAGCTGCTGTCTGCGCCACTGCACCAGAAAGTATAGCGTTTGCCCTTGTATGCAATGACAGCTTTTCCGATAGGCATCCAGACTTTTCTTGCAAAACAGGTCATTTCATTGATCTGCCATTTCCACCATTTCTGGCTATCGCCAGCCGTGCATTCCTGTCGGATGCGGGTATCAATGACATGGGCAATCTGATCCAGTCTGAATGCATCGCCATTCTGCTGGAGATCGATGGCAAAAGGTTCTGGCTCTATCCCGCCGAAGATATTTTTATCACAATCGGGTATCTGGTCCTGACTGTCGACTGTTGCCAGCATCCGGATTGCCTCTTCAGGCAACTGGCAACCTGCATAGAGCATGGTGCTGTATTGGGTCTTGAGCTGCCCACTTTCTGGATGCCACATGAGATTGTCGTCATCGACTTCAGCACAGCATGTGATATATGGGATGTAACCGGCATGAACCTGCCAGTCTGCCTGATAAGTCCCCTTGCATTGATAACATGGGACATAAAAGCACTGGATTTCTGTGATATCCATGGTATCCAGCAGATCAGGAGCGATATTTTCCTGCTCAGCAATGTAAGCATAGACAGCGTGCCTGAGCTGTTTCAGCGAGAGGGATTGTGGAATGATGTATTCACCTGTTATGAGCTGAACAGGAACTGCGGGGATTTCACCAGCAACTGCATCTGGAGACGACATTGTTGCCTCCATCATTTTCAATGTATTGGCATGCACCATCGGTTTATTGATGGTGTGGGCATTGATGATAGGGTTGTGTGATTGCTCGCTCATCGATTTTCCTCATTACAGTCCCATGAATCTTATCAGTCAGGTCGGCGAGAGGAAATTTGCAGGTTTCTTCAGTTTTATTGAATAGATAAAGAAAAAGGAACCTGTCATACAGCATGACGGTTCCCTTCTGTCTGAAAAATCAGCGATTTAAACCTTGAGACTATATCGGAGCTTGTAAAATTCACCAGACTTCACTTCGGTGATCCGTTCGCGTTCACCTGTCCAGATGAAGTTGTGCTTTTCATAGAAACGGCGGGCACTGTCATTGTTCTCGACGACCCAGAGGTCGATTTCCTGACAGCGGCGGCGGATCGCCTCGACAATGACAGATTCAAGCATTTTTGTACCAATACCTTCGTATTGGAAAAATGGATCGACAAAGAGTTCCACCAGATGCATCTGTTTGCCATCGATTTCGCGACGGAGCATGGCTTTGGTGATGCCATCATCGAAAACATAGACACCATCCAGTGCATGGGAACGTTTCAGATTTTCGATTTCTGTACCGACCTGCATAACGTTGAAGGAAACCCTGTCATCGTCAAAAATCGGGCGGTAGGTGGTACGTTTGGCAAAAATGAGGATTTCCGCAATGCGGGAAACATCTCTTGGACCTGCTTGTCTGATTCCTGTCATGTTGTGCTCAATACTGCATTAAATATAAACGGCAACCCTTTCATTTTAATGCTTTTTACGCACCATTTCATTATAAAAAACAGAAGGAACTATTCTTCAATCAGGAATCATATCCACTGCACATGCAGCAACTGATCTTAACAGTTCTGCATCAACGCCATCATGTACCTGAATGGAAAGCCCCTCCAGAAAGGTATTGAGCGCAACAGCAAGCGCATCTATGTTGACAGAGGATTTCAGATGACCGTCTTCCCTACCCTTGAGCAGTCTTCTCTTGAACCAGTCATATCCTTCCAAACGTAACTGACGGATTATTTTAAGGATTTCCGTTTCAGCAGAACTGATATTGATTGCAGCAAGAACCACCATACAACCGCACGGAATATCGCGCGAGGTCAGGATTTCGGCTGATGTTATGAAAAAGTCACTGATAGCTTTCCGCAAATCAGGCTCTTCAAACATTTTCTGCCAGACACCTGCCCAATAAGTGGTTTCGTAATAATCCACCGCCTCCAGAAACAGGGTGGATTTATTTCCAAAGGCAGCATAAAGACTGGGCTTGTTGATTTTCATGACATCACAGAGCTGGGCTATCGATGTTGGCTCATACCCCTGCTCCCAGAAAAGAGAAAGCGCTCCCTTTAAGGCTTCTTCGCGATCAAAGCCCCTTGGACGCCCTCTTTTTATCTTGGTTTCTTCTGTCATGACTGGCATTGACTAATTATGTACCGACCATTATATTATTAAAAATATTTTGTACCGTTTGTTACATAATTAAACAGGAGGATATCATGGCTAATGTAAAATGCGTTCCAACAGCTGAATATGATGCTGTTATTGCCGCAGCAGGAAAATATGTTGAAGGACTTTTTCAAGGCAACGCAGATGTGGTTGCCGAGGCTTTCCATAAAAATGCTGTTATGTATGGTCTTACACCTGATGGCCTACTGGGCGGTCCGATTTCAAATCTCTATAATTTTGTCAGGGAAAACGGTGCTGCACGTGACATCAAGACAAGGATTGATGTACTTGCAATCACTCCAACCACAGCTGTTGTCCGGATTGATATGGAAAATGATGCCATTGGCGCAGATTACAATGACTATCTGACTTTCATTAAGTTGGACGGAAAATGGAGTGCCATTGCGAAGGTATTCCATATGTTTAAAAAATAATCGTCCCTCTTTTTCCCCAATTGATACCAAGGTGCAGCATGAAGAAGTGGACTATGGCTGTAATTGCCATTCTGACAGCAGCAGCAATCAGCGGATGCTCAAACTATGAACAGCAAAAGCGGACGGACGGCAAGATTTCCGGCATTCACCCCATGGACATCAACAAAGCGAAACCCGTTTCCTATGGCCCACTTCTTGCCCGTGTGGATGTTATTTCCGGGAAACCTGAATTCCGTATCTGGAAAATGGAGCAGAATGGAAATATCAGAACAGGAGTCTGGGAATCAACCCCAGGGAAATGGCATTTCAAGAACGACGCAAATCACTGGGAATACTGCAGGATCATCGAGGGAGAATCCATCATCACAGAGGATGGAGGCGAGCCTCATACTGTCAAAGCCGGTGACAGTTTCATCCTGCATGAAGGTTTTTCCGGCACATGGGAAGCCGTCACGAAAACACGAAAAGATTACGTAATCAGAAGCTGAAACAATCAGATTTTACTGCTGACCGAGATTGTCTAAGATCTCTTTGTTCTGCCAATACTCGATCATCATATCCAAGCGACCTGTCTGCCAGAGCTGGTAGACTATCTTGAAGAATGCCTGAAATTCAGCATTGTCTTCCATGCCGAGTGCCTTGGCACATTCTGTGCGCTGGGCATCAATGTTGTCTTTGGACTGTTTCTCAGCCATGCTCATGGCATCGAGGTTGCGGAGAGTCGCAGGGTCAATGTCATTGACGGCTTCAGGATTCTGCTTTGATGCCTGATCCATGAGCCAATGACCGATCTTGATGGTGATTTCTTCGCTTTTCATATTTCTTACATCTATTCTGAATTATTGCCAATATCTTTTTGATTAGACGGTATTTTCTGCTTTTCAGTCCATTTACGGAAGATGCTGGCAAGCACTGCACCCGATATATTATGCCAGACGGAAAAGATTGCTCCTGGTACTGTCGCCATGGCAAGGTTTGGAAATGCCATACCGGCAAGACTGGCGGCAAGTCCTGAATTCTGCATACCGATCTCGATTGCCACTGCCTTGATTTTTGAGCGTTCCATCCTGAATAACATCCCCGCACAGAACCCACACGCAAACCCCAGCAGATTGTGCAGGACAACGACCGCCACAACCAGATAACCGGTATCAAGGATTTTCTGGGCATTATGCGCAATGATGCCTGCAATGATAATAGCAATGGCTGTTACAGAAATGCCCGGCAGGATGCCGATGTATTTCTGAGTCTGTTTGCCAAATCTCAGGTTGATGAGATAGCCCAAGGCTATGGGGATGACCACAACCTTGATGATGGAGATGAACAGGGTCATGAAATCGACCGTGACAGATGCCCGGAGCAGGAGCCATGTAATCAGCGGTGTCAGAAGCGGCGCCAGCAGGGTATTGACGCTGGTGATACCGACTGAGAGCGCCACATCACCTTTCGACAGGTATGTGATGACGTTGCTGGCGGTACCGCCAGGACATGTTCCGACAAGGACCACACCTGCCATCAGTGCGGCATCCAGCTGAAAGAGACAGCCCAAACCGTATGCAAGCAGCGGCATGACGGTGAACTGGGCAATGCAGCCGATAATGATGTCTTTCGGTCTGGTGACAAGGAGCCTGAAATCTTCTGTTTTCAGTGTCAGCCCCATGCCAAACATGATGACCATCAAAAGCGGTCCGAACCATGATGTGGAAATCCAGAGACCAAGCTCTGGCTTGAAAAGCACAATGGCTCCTACTGCCACCACAATAGGAGCCATGTATCTGCCAAGCAGTTCTGCAATTCTGATGAGGGCTGTCATCACAGTCAGTCTGATTACATCCGTGACATGTATTATGCGGCTTTATAGGCTGGGATGGCAGTCCATCTTTCCGTTATTCCCTTTCAGGCCCGTATGCCTTCAGGAATATATCAACCGCATGACGGGTGTTCTCAGTGATTTCAGTATGCGCCATTGGCTTGCCTGGATTGAACAGGTGATATTCAAACAGCCCTGCCCTGATCAACCCAAAGAACTGGTATGACGCTTTCTTGGCGTCTGCTTTAGGCAGTTTGCCCTGTTCCATGCAGTTCTGCAGATAGCCTTCCATGGTCTGCCACGCATGTTTTGGACCACCTTCATAGAAACGTGCCCCGATTTCAGTACGGTTTGATGCCTCAACTGCCAGTCGGTAGATTTCGAGGAATTCAGGCTGACAGACGGTGGTGACAAAATTCTTACTGAAACGGCGCAGGGTCGTTCTCACATCATCGGTTGAATTGGTCAGCTCATCCATGATGAGAATCATCTGACGGTAGTTTTCCATCGGAACGATTGGAATTGGACTATCCGCAGTAAGTTTCTGGGCGGTTTTCTGGAGAGAAGCCCCTTTCATGACTGCTTCAAAGAGGAGTTTCTTGGATTTGAAATACCCGTAGATCGTGGCTTTGGAACCGCCGACTTTTTCGGTGATTTCTGTCATCGAGGTATTCTGATAGCCTTTTTTTCGGAACAGCTGGCGGGCTACCGCCAGAATTGCATTGCGTTTTGCTTCAGTGCGTCTTCTCATGATTAGGGTCCAATTATGTTGTGGTTGACAGTACAGTTATGAATTTCTATAATTATACCGTACTGTTTAGTTTAATTAAAAGCATTTCGATTCAGTTTTCAACATCTTTAAGGAGCTTCTGTGTTTTTATCCCATCATCGCTCCTGGCGGTTGCCCAGGAGGCTTGTGTTTTGTCTTGCCGCTGTTGGCTGCCTTTCCCTGTTGAGTGCCTGCGCACCGATTCCCACCAAGGGAACAACACCTGAACTGAAGTCGATTGAACAATATGGGACACAGGACTCTTTCAAGGCTCCAGAGCGCAACTGGCCTACTGAGAACTGGTGGGAAAATTACCATGATGCCCAGCTGAATACGCTGATTGCCGAAGGGCTTGAGAGCTCTCCCTCCATGACGATTGCGGCAGCCAGACTGCGACAGGCCCAGGCAATGACAGGTGTTGCTGAATCTGCCCTGTATCCTCAGCTTTATGGCCATGTTGAAGGTGGTTCACAGAAGGTCAGCAAGAATTACTCATTGCCACCGATGTTTGTGCCTGATGTCTCTCATGGTTTTGCATCGATGGGACTGGATTTCAATTGGGAGCTGGATTTCTTCGGGAAAAACCGTGCCGCGCTTGCCGCAGCAACCTCAGCTGAAGAAGCGGCTGCCGCAGATTTTGCACAGGCGCGCCTGATGATTGCCTCTGCCATTGCGGCTGAGTATGGCGAACTGGCTCATCTGTTCTATGTTAAGGATACGGTTTCTTCGATTGTGGATGTCCGCCGACAGAATCTGTCCCTGTTCCAGAAACGGCATCAGCATGGTCTGGATACGCTGACTGCAGTGAAACAGGCTGAGGCTTTGCTGGCAGAATCTGAACAGCAGTTGGTTGCCGTTGATGAACAGATTGGCCTGCAGCGGAATCGACTGGCTGCCTTGATGGGAGCAGGCCCTGACCGTGGTCTTGCAATTGAACGCCCTGCCCTGAACCTGAAAGCCGGTTACAGTCTGCCGGCTGAATTAGAAATGTCTCTCCTGGGACGACGCCCTGATATTACAGCTGCCCGCCTGCGTGTTGAATCGATGGTGAGCCAGATTGAGCGCCAGAAAGCTGAGTTTTATCCAAATGTGAATCTGTCTGCCTTTATCGGTTATCAGGGGGCTATCGCCAAGGTTCTCAAGAACGGATCAGATTATTACGGGGCTGTTCCTGCCATCAACCTGCCTATTTTCACAGCAGGACGATTGAGTGCCCAGTTGGAAGGTGTACGGGCAGAATATGCTGAGGCAGTTGGGACTTATAACCAGACCCTGACGAATGCCCTTCAGGAAATCAGCGATGCCGTGATTTCCCAACGCAAGCTGGTTGCCCAGTTGGAGAAGAACCAGGCTGGGGTAGATGCCGCCCGTGAGGCACATCGTCTTGTACAGAAACGTTACCGTGGTGGTCTTGCCAACTATCTTCAGGTACTGAGTGCTGAGGAAACCCTGTTGCAGACCTTGCGTGCCCAGGATGATCTGCGTGCCCGCATCTATCTGTTGGATGTTGCGATGGTCAAGGCATTGGGGGGCGGCTATGAGAAGCCCGCCACGGCTGAACGTCCAGTCAAAGAGCAGAACTGACTGAATCAAGGATACCGTTGATGGCGTTTTCTTTGCCGTCACAAAAACAATATTCAAGAAATCAACAAGATAAGGAATTTTGAGATGACTGAAAATGCTGGAGCAACTGCTCCTGAAAAAGCAACCAAGATCAATACCGGCAAACGGCGCAAGCTGTTTGGCATTCTGATTCTGGTAATCTTGGGGGCGGCAATCGCATGGTGCGCTTACTGGTTCTTATATGCCTCAAAGTATGTTTCCACCGACAATGCCTATACAGCAACCGAAGTGGCACAGGTCACACCAGAGGTCAGTGGCACGGTCAAGGAAGTGAATGTTGTTGATACCCAAATGGTGAAGAAAGGCGACATTCTGGTCGTCATCGATGATATTGATGCCCGTCTGGCGATGAATCAGGCAAAGGCTGATGAAGCGATGGCACGTTCCCAGCTGACTGCAGCCGAAGCTGACCTGAAGAAAGCTGTCATCGACCTGCAGCGCCGCCGTGCCCTGATTGATTCAGGCTCTGTTTCAGCTGATGAACTGACCGCCGCTGAAAATGCCGCAGAATCTGCAAAGGCCCGCATTGAGGGGGCGAAAGCCGCGATTGCCCAGGCGAAAGCCCGTGCCGATCAGGCTGATGTCGACCTAGGACGCACAGTGCTGCGCGCTCCTGTTGATGGTGTTGTTTCCAAACGTACTGTCCAGGTTGGCCAGAAGGTTCAGCCTGGCGTACCTGTTCTGGCTGTCGTACCTATTCAGGATGTTCACGTTGATGCGAATTTCAAGGAAGGTCAGTTGAAGAATGTCCGCCCAGGACAGAAGGCAGAACTGACTGCTGACCTTTATGGCTCTTCTGTGAAATATCACGGTGTTGTGGATGGTTTCTCTGGTGGTACAGGTTCTGCGTTTGCATTGATTCCTGCCCAGAATGCAACCGGCAACTGGATCAAGGTTGTCCAACGTCTGCCTGTCCGTATCAAGCTGGATCCAGAAGAGCTGAAGGCTCATCCTCTGCAGGTCGGCCTGTCGATGGAAGTAACGATCGATACCAGCAGTGATGAGAAAAAATAATGGCATGTCGTATGGATGCTGAGAATATCTGCATGATGTGAGGTTTCTGTATGGCTAGTGAAGAAACAAAGTGGGAACTTAATGGCTCTGCCCTGCTGATTACCGCATTTGTGTTGGCGGCAGGGAACTTTGTTGCTGTTCTGGATACGACGATTGCGAATGTGTCAGTGGCACATATCGCTGGTGGTCTTGGTGCATCCAACAGTCAGGGGACTTGGGTCATTACGTCTTATGCGGTTGCCGAGGCAATCATGGTTCCGCTCACCGGGTGGCTGACGAAGCGGTTCGGTGCGGTGAAGGTGTTTATTTTTTCGCTGGTCGGTTTTGGCTTTTTTTCTGCGCTCTGTGGTCTGGCGACATCACTGGGTATGCTGATTGCCGCACGTGTGCTTCAGGGGCTTGCTGGCGGTCCATTACTGCCACTTTCGCAGACGCTGATGCTGCGTGTGTTCGGCATGAAACGCCAGCCTGCAGCGAATGGTCTGTGGGCGATGACAACCCTGATTGCACCGGTCGCGGGTCCGATCCTGGGTGGTTGGCTGTGCGATGAATATTCCTGGCCATGGATTTTCCTGATCAATGTGCCGTTCACTTTCGGCAGTGCCATTGCACTGTTCTTCATGTTCCGCGAGCATAAGGAAAAGACTGTCCAGAATCCTATCGACAAGGTTGGGCTGATTCTGTTGATTATCTGGGTTTCCGCCCTGCAGATCATGCTGGATGAAGGCAAGGATAAAGACTGGTTCGCATCCAATTACATCATTGCGCTTGCCATTATCGCCGCGATAGGATTTGCCGCTTTCATGATATGGGAACTGACAGAACCGAATCCTGTTGTGGACCTGAGGGTATTCCGGCACAGCGGTTTCTGGACGAGTGTGCTGTCACTATGTCTGGCGTTTGGGGCGTTCTTCGGCATCAATGTGACGACTCCTTTGTGGCTGCAGACCTGTATGGGCTATACATCCACCTGGGCAGGGCTTGCCACGGCTGTTGAGGGGATTGCCGCCCTATCTGTGGCTTCTTTTGTTGCCAAACTCACAGGTAGGAAGGATTGCCGCAAGCTGATTTTCGGGGGCATCCTGTGGATGACGCTTGTGACTTATGGGCGAAGTTTCATGAATACAGATGTCGATATCTGGATTGTGGCAATGCCTCTCTTCCTGATGGGCTTCGGTCTGCCATTCATGTTTGTACCAATCACTGCACAGTCAATGCTGAGTGTGTTGCCTGATGAGCTGGAAAATGCCGCAGGCCTGCAGAGTTTCTGCCGTTCACTGACCGGTGCGTTTGCGACTTCGATCATCAATACTTTCTGGGAAAACCAGACAAACTACAAGCATGAACAGCTGTCATACATCCTCGATGGGACGGGTGAGTATTTCAGGCAGATAACCGCCTCTGGCGTTGATCCCCAGATAGCACGGGGATTGATTGACCAACTGACCACCCAGCAGAGTATTATGCTGGCGACCAATACAGTGATGCAGTTCTGTGCAGTTGCACTGCTGATTGCGGCATTCTCAATCTGGTTTGGTCCGAATACAAACAAGATCCGCGAAGAGATTGCGAGACGTGCGAAACAGCAGGGGTGATCGATTCCCTAGGCATACGAAAAAAGGCAGGATGAAAACCTGCCTTTTGCTGTTTCTGGACGGGGAAACTTATGGTCTTGCCTTTTTCGCGACTTCTGCGGCTTCTTTGTCTGCACCTGCAGCAAGCGTGCCCTTGACAGGTGTGCCATCCAACACAGTGGCTTTAGGACAGGCTTTTTTCAGGTCTTCGATACTGTTGGCAACACCACTGCTTCCATGGGTATTGAATGGAATGATGGTGATGTTCTCGCAGCCGACTTTTTCAAGAAAGCTGAAAACCGCCATTGGCGCAGTACCGTGCCAGATCGGGTACCCCAACACCATGGTCTTGACCGGTTTCATGTCTGGCAGAGGTTCTTTCAGTGCCGGACGGGCATTTTCTGCTTTTTCTTTCTTGGCGACTTCAAGCATTTCCTTGAAGTTGTCGGTATAAGGTTTAACCGTCTGAATCTGGTAGGCAGGTTGCTGGAGATTGTCAGCAATCTTCAGTGCAACACGTTCGGTATTGCCGACTTCGAGCTTCTTGATACCTTCCTCGGTATGATTTTCCCCTCTTCTGGAAAAATATGCGAGCAAGACACCATCTTTGCTGACATATTCTGATGCCATGGCTGTTTTCTGTGGCTGCTGCACGGATTTTGCCGATGCAGCCTTATCCTTTGCACATCCTGTGAGAGCGATGGCAGAAGCACCGATTGCCAGTGCCAGACAGGTTTTGGTGAATGTTCTCATGATGTCTCCAATCTGAAAATGTGGGGTTTTCTATCTGATTATAGCACATTGGCGGCATCTGCTCTCCTGATTTGGATTATGATGTCTGCTTTGTTTCTTAACGAATACCTTCCGCTGTGAACAAGACCGCTGTCAAAAGTGACATCCTGCTCGTGATTCTCGCGAGTTTCTGCTTTATCAGCAGTTTTGTGCTGGTTATGCCGATTGTCGCAGGATTTGCAGAAAGCCTTGGTGCTTCAAGCCTGATGATGGGGGTTATCGGTGGGTTGACCAGTGGGGTTTCCCTGATCTGCCGCCCGATTGTCGGGAATATGGCAGACCGTTTCCAAAAATTCAAACTCGCCCTTGGTGCAGGCACATTGATCCTGATTGCCTCAGCGGGTTATGTGTTTGCACCCAATACAACGATGGTTGCCATCGCCCGTATTGTTGGCGGTGTGGGCTTTGCCTGCTCTTCCATGACCATGACCACATGGCTTGCTGAGATGCTTCCCCCAGAAAAGATGGGGTCAGGCATGGGGCTTTATGGGATGGCGATTTCAGTTGCGATGGCAGTTGGACCAGCGATTGGGATCATGGCTTATCAGCAGTTCGGCTACCGGATTGCCTTCGCATTTGCAGTGATGTTTGTTGTCATTGCGATGGCATTCCTGCCTTTCATCAAACATGCAGGACAAAGTGCAGCGGCTTCTGCTGAAACTGCCACCAAGCCAACAGAAAAGCCGAAAAGGAAGTTTGAACTGATTGCAAAGCGTGTGATTCCGATTGCCATTGTGATGATTCTTTTTGGCATTCCAAATATGGGGATGCAGACTTTCATTGTCCGCTACACCGAGGTTCTGGCGTTGCCTGTGACGATTGGGCTATTCTTTCCGTTTTATGCGGCAATGCAGTTCCTGTTCCGCTTTGCACTGAAAAACCATTTCGATACAGTACCGTTCCATAAGTTCCTTCTGGCGTCTTCCGCCTCTTCTGCTGTCGGCTATATTGCCTTCACATTCATGCAGGGTGATTTCATGCTGCTGTTTGGAGCTGTCTGCATGGCAGGTGGATATGGTCTGATTTTCTCGGTCGCCCAAGCCAATGCAGCCCTGCTGGCTGATCCCGGCAAACGGGGAATTGCCATCGGAACTTTCTACATCGGTCTGGATTTTGCTCTGGCTGTTGGACCAGTCATCTGTGGCTATTTTTATGGTCACCTGCCTTTGAGCTGGTTCTTCCCGATTCTCTTCCTCTTTGCTGTTGTGACACCGCCAATCTGGTGGATCAGCCACAAAATCTGGCATTGAACATCCTTACTTTTACATATGGACACTGTTTATTGACAGTGTACTGTAATAAAATATTGCCAGACGGCAGACTACTGTCACTAAAAATTTTCCAGATTTTCCGCATAATTGAAGAAAACCGCGTTGTTTTTTACAATTTATGCCAGATTTTAGGTATTTTTTCATTTTTACAACATTTTTCTTTTTAACACTTATTTTTTACAGTTTCACTGTTATAATAATCCAAAAGGAATGATTATGACTGAACGTACTTACACATTAGATGAACTCTGCAACCTGACTGGGCTCAGCAAGCGGACCATCCGGTATTACATCCAGATGGGTTTAGTTGACAGGCCTGAAGGAGAAAAGCGGACTGCGTTTTACCTGACAAAGCATCTGGAAAGCCTGCTTCGGGTGAAACGTCTGGCGGCTCAGGGGATGTCTTTGGAAAAGATCCGGATGGGGGGCGACGAAGTTCCGCAGAATGAACTGAAGTCTCTGAAACCGGGCACCGTTGAGGTGCGTTCGCATATCTATCTCGCACCTGGGATTGAATTGGTGATTGATCCTACTG
>CAZHQM010000018.1:0-18368 GCA_964534155.1 uncultured Oxalobacter sp. | reverse complement strand
GTGATGAAGAAATGGTCCAGAGTGTGGTTGAATACGCCAAGGTTGCCCCTTGGACTAACAAACAGCGCTTGAAAGAAGAAAAGACGGTTCTCGGTTTCTGTATGACAGGTCATTTCTTTGACTCTTACCGGGACGAAGTGAAGCACCATGTCCGGTCACGTTTGAATGCCTTGAAATCCTCCCGTGAGGCTCAGTGGGTGGCAGGTGTTGTTGCGGGTATGCGGGTGCAGCAGACGCAGCGTGGTCGGGTCATGATTGTGACGTTGGATGACGGCACTGCCAAAGTCGATGTCTCCCTGTTTGACAGCCTGATTGATGAAAAACGGAACCAGATTGTGCAGGATGATTTCCTGATGGTATTTGGCAGGGTTTCAGAAGACCGGTTCTCTGGGGGACTGCGTGTGACTGCAGAAGATGTTCTCGATCTGGAGGAATCCAGAAGACAGTTCGGTGACTGCATCCAGTTTACCCTGCCTCCGAAATTCAATCCTGAATCCCTGAAAGCATTGCTGTCTCCTTATCTGGGAGATGTTGGTCTGACCATCAAGGCGGACTACAAGACACCAAGCGGCACATGCCAGATTGACTTCGGTGATGCTTGGCGGGTCAAGCCGACAGAGGATTGCCTGTTGGCGATAAAAGGTGTCTTCCCAGACAGTCGAATCGAATTCCACTAATCAACGCGGATAACTCTGATATGGAAAAAATCCCATCAAGAATTCTTGTTGTTTCCCCGAACTGGATTGGAGATGCCATCATGGCGCAACCACTGCTCCAGTGCCTGAAAAAACACTGGCCGGATGTTGAGATTGATGTGCTGGCACCGGCTTGGGCGGCTCCAGTCTGGCAGGCAATGAAAGAAGTCCGCGAGGTGATCCCAACTCCGTTCAAGCACGGCAAGCTGCAGTTGGGTGAGCGTTGGAAGATGGCAAAGATGCTCAAGAAGAATGGTTATGACCAGGCTTATGTTCTGCCAAACACTATCAAATATGCGTTGATACCTTGGATGGCGGGTATTCCCGAACGCATTGGCTATCTGGGCGAGAAACGCTATGGATTGCTGAATGTCATCCATCGGGATGACAAGGCACACCCACGCCCAATGATTCCTTTCTATGCTGCCTTGGCAGAGCCTCCAGCAGATACCGTGGGCAGGCGTGAGGATTATCCTGTGCCATCCATGTTCACATCTGAAAAGGATGTTCAGGAAACCTTTGGAAAACTGGGACTGGATTGGAACCGCAGGTTGATTGCTTTTGCACCGGGGGCCGAATTCGGTCCCGCGAAACGTTGGCCTGATGACAAGTTTGCATCATTGGCAAAACAGATACTGGAAAAATATCCTGATGTTCAGATTGTCCTGATGGGGTCAGGAAATGACAGGGCTGTCTGTGACCCGATTGAATCAGCGGTGCCGGAAGTCATCAATCTTGCAGGCAAGACTTCGTTGAGGGAGGCAATTGCGGTCATTTCAAAAATCATTGCAATGGTTACCAATGACTCAGGTTTGATGCATATTGCTTCGGCGTTCGAGAAGCCTGTCATTGCCATTTATGGCTCGACAGACTATCTCCATACGCCCCCATTCTCGAAATATTCAGAAATCATTTCCCTGGATCTGCCATGTGCGCCATGTCAGAAACGGGAATGCCCATTGGGACATCACAACTGCATGAAGCAGCTGAATCCAGACAGGGTTTTCCCATTAGTTGAGAAATATCTCTGATTGTTGTTGGCGTGTTCAAATGCTTATGAGGCTGGCTGGGGATGACCTGTCAGCCTCTTTACATCAGAATCACATCGTATTGGGCCTGATGATAGGATGGTTCGACCTGCAGGGAAATCGGTTTGCCAATCATATCGCCCAGACCGGCAAGGTGCTGGGATTCTTCTTCAAGGAAACGGTCAATCACAATCTGTGATGCAAGGATCCTGAACTCGCGGGGGCTGAACTGGCGTGCCTCGCGGTTGATGTCCCGCATGATTTCATAACAGATTGACTGTGCTGTCTTGATCTGTCCCTTGCCATTACAGATAGGGCAGGATTCGCAGAGGATATGGGCAAGCGATTCACGGGTCCGTTTCCGGGTCATTTCAACCAGTCCCAGTGCAGACAGTTCGGACAATGAGACCTTGGTCCTGTCGTTGGCAAGTGCCTTGCGCAGCTCTTCCATGACCGCTTTCTGGTGTTCCGGGTTCACCATATCAATCAGGTCGAGAATGATGATGCCACCCAGATTGCGCAGGCGGAGCTGACGGGCAATAGCATGGGCAGCCTCCAGGTTGGTTCTGAAAATCGTGTCATCGAAAGTCCGCCCATTGACGAAGCCACCAGTGTTGACATCAATCGTTGTCATCGCCTCAGTCTGATCGATAATCAGATAGCCACCGGATTTCAGGTCAACACGTCTGGACAATGCACGTTCAATCTCTTCTTCTACGTTATACAGGTCGAAGAGTGGGCGCTCCCCTTCATAACAGGTCAGTCTGTCCAGAATATCAGGTGTGTAAGTTGCGGCAAATTCCTGTAATTTGACAAATTCTTCTCGTGAATCAATCAGGATGCGGTGGGTTTCTTCGTGGACAAAATCGCGCAGGATTCTTTCCGCAAGCGTCAGGTCTTTGTACAGCAGGGTAGGTGCAGGGGAGACTCGCGCCTTGTCCCGTAAGGTCTGCCAGATTTTCTGCAGGAAGCCGATATCCGTTTCCAGATCATCGTCGGAGGCTTCTTCCGCCATGGTTCGGATGATGAAACCACCGGTATTCTGTTCCTGTATCATTTCCTGGACACGGCTTTTCAGGCTTTCCCGTTCTTTCTCATCCTGAATGCGTTGGGAAATGCCAATATGCTTTTCCTGTGGCAGATAAACCAGAAGGCGTCCGGCAATGGAAATCTGGGTTGAGAGGCGGGCGCCTTTTGTTCCCAATGGATCCTTGATGACGCGGACCATGACCGCCTGCCCATCCTGCAGCATCCTTTCGATAGGTGTAATCTTATTCTGGCCATTCTCGTTGTAATGGGCTTCAAGAATGTCATCGATATGCAGGAAAGCAGCCCGCTCAAGACCAATATCCACAAAGGCCGACTGCATGCCGGGCAAAACACGGACGACTCGGCCAAGGTAGATGTTTCCTGCCAGTTCCTTGGTCTGGGAGCGTTCGATATGCAATTCTTGGACAGTACCCTCAGAAACAATCGCAATGCGGGTTTCCTGAGGCGTGATATTGATGAGAACGTCTTCTTTCATTTGATATCGATTCCGATTTTTCTGAGCAGTTCTGCCGTTTCATATAGGGGGAGTCCCATGATACTGGAGTAACTGCCGTCAATACGCGAAATGAATTTGCCAGCCAGTCCTTGGATACCATAGCCACCAGCCTTGTCATAAGGCTCATCTGTTGAGGTATAGGCCTCAATCCGGGAATCATCAAGCTGACAGAAGGTGACATGCGAAATCTGAACAGTGCTGTATGACTGATTATGCCATCTGATGGCAATGCCGGTCAGGACCTGATGTGTCTGTCCACTCAATGCAGACATCATCTTTTTAGCCTCTGCTTTGTCAGCGGGTTTCCCCAGGATGGTGCCGTCAATGACAACAGTGGTGTCCGCAGATAGGACCGGGCGTAGTGGAAGCCCACTGGACAGCAGGTGCCGCCATGCGTAATCAGCTTTTTCCTGTGAGAGTCTGCTGACATAATTATGAGCCGATTCTCCGGGATGGATGGACTCGTCAACCATATCGCTGTTGGCAGTGTCTTGGACAGGTGGCTGCAGGACATCAAAAGGCACACCAAGCTGAGTCAGCAGTTCCTGACGCCGTGGACTTTTGGAGGCAAGCCAGATACGTTCAGTCAACAGCCCTTTTCCCATAGTGGTCAGCTCCGATGATAAGGATGGTTCTGGAGAATGGTATGCGCACGGTACAGCTGTTCTGCCAGTAGAACCCTGACCATTCCATGCGGCAGTGTCAGGGATGACAGGCGGATCATCTGCTCAGCCTGTTTCTTCAGTTCAGGATCAAGACCATCCGCTCCGCCGATGATGATGGCGATGTCACGGCCATCCTGCTGCCAGCGTTTCATACTGTCAGCCAATGCCATGGTTGTCAGGTCTTTACCGTGTTCATCAAGGACAACCAGCTTGGCATTCTTGGGAATGGCGGCACGGATCCGGACAGCTTCTGCTTCCATGACGGATTCAGCAGAGCGGCTGCCGTTACGTTCAACAGGCTTCAGTTCCTTGATGCTGAAACGCCATTCACTTGGCATCCGTTTCGCATATTCCTTGAAACCGTTGTCAATCCATGCAGGCATTTTATGGCCAACAGCGATGACAGTAATCTGCATGTCAGTCTTTCAGGTTACTGTTTCAGTGCGGCTTTTGCAGTTTCCAGATCAATTTCCTCACCGCCCCAGATTTCTTCCAGACGGTAATAGTTTCGGATAGCTGGCTGCATGATATGGACGATAATACCGCCCAGATCAACCAGTACCCATTCACCGGTGTCTTCACCTTCAATGCTGACAACGCTGCCACCTGCTTCGCGGATCTTGTCACGAACAGAGGCTGCAAGCGCCTTGGTCTGACGGTTGGAATTACCGCTTGCAATGATGATGCGTTCGAAAAGGCTGGTCAGTCGTGCGGTATCGAAAACGACAATATCTGCAGCTTTGACATCTTCCAATGCGTCAACGGCAAGAGCCTGTAAGTAGTTGATATCAATCATAAGATTTCCTGTAAAGTTTTTTTGCATTGATATATTCGAGCACACTCGGTGGAATCAATGCTTCTGGATTCTGGTCGTTCCTGAAAAGTCGGCGTATTTCTGAAGACGATACATCGATTCTCAGTGATGTATCGATATAGATTCTTCCTGCAGGAACATTCTCTATCTCTTCTGGTGAAGAGAGGTTAGGTAAAACGATATCGGCTATTTCTGCTGGCAGGTTTTCCAATGGATCTGGTGATCCCGGACGTGTCATGACAGCAAAGTTGGTCAACGCAAACAGTTCTCGCCAACGGTACCATGTGTTCAGGCGGTGTATCTGGTCAGATCCCATAAGAAAAATCAGGGATGTCTGTTCACCGACTTCCTTACGGATATTGGACAGCGTATCAAAAGAATACGTTGCCCCTGTCCGTTCTACTTCTTGACGGTCAATGATGGTCCGCAGGCCTGTATCTGCAAAAGCAAGATTGAGCATGGCAATCCGGTTTTCTACCGATGCAGTCAGGGAAGCTTTCTGCCATGGATTGCCTGTTGGAATCAGTCGAAGCGTATCCGTGCCGAAAACACGGCAGAAATGTCTACCGATTTCAACATGCCCGATATGGACAGGATCAAAACTGCCGCCAAGTAAAAGGATACATTTCTGCGTCAAATCAATCCCATCCATCATCATCCATCCAGACGGGCAATATGCTTGGTCCTCTAGATGGAACTGTTGATAATAATCAGACCGTTTCGTGCGGTTTCAGTGCCCGCCAGCCGATATCATGGCGGTACTGTACCCCTTCAAACTGGATGGATTCAACCAGACGGTAAGCGCTCTGCTGGGCACCACGCATCGTGTCAGCAAGACCGACTGCGCAGAGTACACGGCCACCAGAGGACAGGAGACGTCCTTCACTATCCAGTTTTGTGCCAGCATGGAAGACCTTGCCGCCAGCGGATTCTTCCGGGATCCCTGTGATGACATTGCCTTTCTGCGGGCTCTCAGGATAGCCAGCCGCGGCAAGCACAACACCCAATGCAGTCCGTCTGTCCCAAGACAGCTCGACCTGATCCAGTTTTCCGTTGACTGCCTGTTCCAGGACAGAGACAAGATCGCTCTTCAGACGGGACATGATTGGCTGTGTTTCTGGATCACCCATACGGCAGTTGAATTCCAGGGTCTTTGGATTTCCATTCTTGTCAATCATCAGACCTGCGTACAGGAAACCGGTGAAAGGAATCCCATCATTCCACATACCATTGACGGTCGGTGTAATGATTTCACGAAGAACCCGCGCATGGAGAGACGGCGTCACAATCGGTGCAGGGGAGTAAGCACCCATACCACCGGTGTTCGGTCCTTCATCGCGGTCTTTCAGACGCTTGTGGTCCTGACTGGTTGCCAGAGGCAGGACATTCTTGCCATCGACCAGGACAATAAAGCTGGCTTCTTCTCCTTCAAGGAATTCCTCGATGACAACACGGGAACCCGCTTCGCCGAATTTGTTCCCAGACAGCATCATGTTGACTGCTTCATGTGCCTGCTGAAGGGTCGTTGCAACAACAACACCTTTACCCGCCGCCAGGCCGTCTGCCTTGATGACAATTGGAGCACCCTTGGCATCAATATACTGATGCGCCAGTTCTGGATCAGTAAAAGTCTGATAGTCGGCTGTTGGAATGTTGTGGCGTTTCATGAACGCCTTGGCAAAATCCTTTGAGCTTTCCAGCTGGGCGGCTTCTTTGGTTGGTCCGAAGATTTTCAGGCCGCGTGCCCGGAATACGTTGACGACGCCAGCAGCAAGTGGTGCTTCTGGACCGACAACCGTCAGGGAAACGTCATTCTGTTCGACAAAGTCAGCCAAGGCATCTGAACCAGAAACCGCAATGTTCTCCAGTTTGTTTTCCAGTGCCGTGCCACCATTACCCGGTGCAACAAACACTTTTTCTACTTTTTCGGACTGGGCCAGTTTCCATGCCAATGCATGTTCACGGCCACCAGAACCAATGACAAGAATCTTCATCAGATACCTCCGCGGTAAATCATTGAACAATATCCAGTTTTATAAACTGAAATTATTCTTCATCATCGATGACAGCGTTTGTATAGACGTCCTGAACGTCGTCCAGATCTTCCAGCGCGTCCAGAAGCTTCTGCATCTTCACGCCATCTTCACCAGAGAATTCAGTTTCATTTTCTGGTTTCATGATGACTTCAGCTTCTTCTGGAGTGAAGCCTGCGCCTTCAATCGCTTCTTTCACAGCGATGAAATCAGCTGGTGCACAGATGACTTCGATAACGCCTTCATCATCGGTGATGACGTCTTCAGCACCTGCTTCAAGTGCAACTTCCATCAGCGCTTCTTCATCGGTGCCTGGAGCAAACAGGAGCTGGCCGCAATGTTTGAACTGGAATGCAACAGATCCGGTTGTACCCATGTTGCCGCCGAACTTGGAGAATGCATGGCGGACTTCAGCCACGGTTCTGACCCGGTTGTCAGTCAGACAGTCAACAATGATGGCCGCGCCATTGATGCCGTAGCCTTCATAACGGACTTCTTCGTAGTTGACACCATCCAGGGTACCGGTGCCGCGTGCAATTGCACGTTTCACGTTGTCCTTAGGCATATTTGCAGCAGTTGCTTTTTCTGTTGCAAGACGCAGGCGAGGGTTACTGTCGATATCGCCGCCACCCATACGTGCAGCAACGGTGATTTCTTTAATCAGGCGGGTCCAAATCTTGCCACGTTTAGCATCTGCGGCAGCTTTTTTGTGTTTGATATTAGCCCATTTACTATGTCCGGACATCTTTTTCTTCCCATGAAAAGTTGATTCGAATAACCTCTGATTCTACCATAAAAACAATGCCATTCCCTGAAAACGCAGGGGCAGGGTGAGGCCTATGGGGAGGATGTGTCTAACGATGGTCAATTCTGTTGTTGTCTGGCATCTCTCAGGTTTTTAGGCAGGACAAAAGACACCGTTTCCTTGATGCCTTCAAGTTCGCTGACATCTGTGTAGCCCTGCTGGGCCAACAGGTCGATGATTTCTGTGACGAGAATTTCAGGAGCAGATGCCCCAGCGGTAATGCCAATGCACTGGTGGCCTTTCAGCCAGTCCAATTGTATCTGGGAAGCGTTGTCCACCATATGTGCCTCGGCACCGTTCTTTTCCGCCATTTCGCGCAGACGGTTGGAATTTGAGCTGTTTGGGCTGCCGACTACAATAATCAGGTCAGTCAGTCTGGCGAGCTGGCGGACAGCTTCCTGACGGTTGGTCGTGGCATAGCAGATGTCCGCCTTTTTCGGTGCGGAGATATCTGGCCATTTCTTTTTCAGGGCATCAATGATGTCAGCGGTATCATCGATGGATAAGGTGGTCTGCGAGACATAAGCGGTCCTGCAGGATGGTGGCAGTGAAAGACGCTCAATCTCCTCAATATTGCTGATCAGGTGCATTCCTGAATCAGATTGCCCCATGGTTCCTTCCACCTCGGGATGTCCTTTATGTCCGATGACAATCACTTCATGGTCATTGTTGCGTTTACGGATTACCTCAGAATGCACTTTTGTAACCAGAGGGCAGGTCGCATCAAACAATGTCAGGTTCCGCTGTTCCGCCTCCTCCCGGATTGCTTTGGAAACGCCATGTGCGGAGAAAATCAGGATGCTGCCTTCTGGCACTTCGTCCAGATCTTCAATAAAAACCGCCCCTTTTTCCCGTAGCTGTCCTACGACATAGGTATTATGGACAATCTCATGCCTGACATAGATAGTGCGTCCGAATAAGGCCAGGGCCTGTTCGACCGTTTCAATGGCGCGCTTGACGCCGGCACAGAAGCCGCGTGGCTGGGCAAGGATCAGTTTCATACAGGATTTTTCAGTACAATAAGGGCAGATTCATGCGTTTATATGAACAACCAATCCAGACATTATATAGGACATACCATGGCAATCACCGACTGGCCAATTGATGAGCGTCCACGGGAAAAACTCCTTCAGCGTGGACCAGGAGCACTGACAGATGCTGAATTGCTGGCAATCTTTCTGAGAACCGGCATTCAGGGAAAAAGTGCGGTCCAGCTTGGACGGGAAATTATGGAGCACTTTGGCTCATTCTCAGCACTCCTGACTGCAACTGAAGCGGATATGAGGGTTGTGAAAGGTGTGGGGACTGCAAAGATGGCTTTGCTGTCTGCGATTGTCGAGATTTCAAAGCGTCTGCTGATGGAAGAGCTCAACAGGAAAGAAATTGTCCTGACATCATCGGACAGTGTGAAACGGTACCTGCAGCTTCACTATCACAACCGCAAATATGAATCCTTTGTTGTGCTGTTCCTGGATGTGAAGAACCGACTGGTATCAGTCAAGGAAATGTTCAAGGGAACATTGACACGTACCAGTGTCTATCCTCGGGAGGTTGTTAAAGAAGCGCTGGACCAGAATGCAGCCAATGTCATCCTGTCACATAACCATCCATCGGGAGTGCCGGATCCCAGCCGGGCGGATATCGATCTGACCCAACAGCTCAAAGAAGCACTGCGGTTGGTGGATGTTACTGTGCTTGACCATATTGTGGTCGCAGGCAACAGTACCTGCTCCTTTGCGGAACAGGGACTGTTGTAAGAAGAAGGCTCAGGCAGCCAGGACTTCGATTTCAAAAATCAGGTCTGCATTTGGTGGAATCACGCCAGGCGCACCATTCTTGCCATAACCCAGATCGCTTGGGATGTAGATGGTGCGGGTGCCGCCCTGTCTCATGCCACGGATCCCAAGATCCCAGCCCTTGATGACATAGTCACGGTTGAACGGATAGACAAAAGGCGCATTCCGTGTGCGGCTGCTGTCAAACTGTTTTCCCTTGGAACCGTCTTCATTTTTCAGCCAGCCGGTGTAATGGACCTTGATAAAAGATGCGCCACGGCCGACTTCGGTGCCAGTGCCAATCACATGGTCAATATACTGAACTCCAGATGGCATGGTTTTCAATTCTTCCATAAAACAAAAACTCCTCAAAAAACACTGCGCAGATGTGGAATAAAAAACATCGGACAATATACCACTAGTCTTGGCTTATGTCAGAATGGCGCTTGAACAGCATCAGTATGGAGGATGAAAAATATCATGGCAATTGGACTGATTATCATTGGTGATGAGATTCTTTCAGGGAAATATACTGACAGTCATTTCACCAATGTCATCAAGATTCTTGCAGAACGTGGTCTGCGGCTTGGCTGGGCGCGTTATCTGGGCGATGAGCCGGAACGCATTACTGCGACACTCAGGGAAACCTATGCCTCGGGAGACATTGTTTTCTGCTGCGGTGGCATCGGTTCAACGCCAGATGACTATACAAGAGCATGTGCTGCTGAGGCTTTCGGGAAGCCGCTTGTCATGCATCCTGAGGCAAGAAAAGAAATCGACAAGCGCATCCGTCAGGTAGCGGAGGATCCTGAAAACCCAGATTACACCTCGCCTGACAATATCCGTCGTTTGCAGATGGGCGAGTTTCCAGAGGGCTCTGCAACCATTCCTAATCCAGTCAACCCATTTCCTGGGTTTTCCTATGGCACGCATTACTTTGTCCCGGGGTTTCCTCAGATGGCGCATCCGATGATTGCCTGGGCATTGGATACCTACCATAAAGATATTTTCTTCTCCGCAGTTGAATCGGAATGTGTTGTGGATGTTCTTGGTGCAATGGAGGCGAAGATGACGCCGATGATGGAGCGGATTACGGCGGACTATCCAGAGATCAAGCTTTTCAGCCTGCCTCATATTGGACCAAAGCGGGAAGACAATTATGTGGAAGTCGGAGTCAAAGGAAAGCGCGAGAAACTCCAGCCAGCTTTTGATGCACTTTTGGCAGGGCTTGATGAGCTCGGTGCAGAATATAAATTGCGCTCATAATGGGTGCGATAAATCAAAATGCACCATTTTGATGCGCTGTTATGGACAGCATGCACCATTATGGAATATGCTGTGCTACATGGAGAAGTAAAGGCGTAATTTATTGCAGAAAATCAGCGGGAAATTCTGGCACGGAAAGTGCTTGTATAGAACACAGGTTTTTGGTGAGATGTTCGCCATCAAGTAATTACCCAAAATTTTCGCCATACGGGAACAGATAAAAAAGGAGATAAATATGTCAAAGTCAGCTGAAGACGTATTGAGCATGATTCAGGAAAACGAAGCAAAATTTGTTGATCTTCGTTTCACAGACACCCGAGGCAAAGAACAGCACGTTACTGTTCCTGTCTCTGCATTTGATATGGATAAATTTGAGGAAGGTCATGCTTTTGACGGTTCTTCTATCGCTGGCTGGAAAGGCATTGAGGCTTCTGACATGCTGCTGCTGCCAGATCCTGATACCGCAAATATCGATCCATTCATGGAAGACACCACTGTCTTCATGCAGTGTGATGTCATTGAACCATCTGATGGCAAAGGCTATGACCGTGACCCACGTTCCATTGCAAAACGCGCGGAAGCTCATCTGAAATCCTCTGGTATCGGTGATGCCGCGTTCTTCGGTCCTGAACTCGAATTTTTCATTTTCGACAATATCCGCTGGGGTGATGACATGTCTGGCAGCTTCGTCAAGATTGGTTCTGAAGAAGCCCCTTGGTCCAGCAGCGATGAGATGGATGGTATGAACCATGGCCATCGTCCACGTGTCAAAGGTGGTTATTTCCCAGTTCCTCCTGTCGACAGCTTCCAGGATATCCGTTCCCAGATGTGCCTGCTGCTTGAAGAAATGGGCATTCCTGTTGAAGTCCATCACCATGAAGTTGCAGGTGCTGGTCAGAATGAAATCGGTACCAAGTTCTCCACACTGACCAAACGTGCTGACTGGACCCAGATCCAGAAATACATCACTTGGAATGTTGCCCATGCGAATGGCAAGACTGTAACCTTTATGCCAAAACCAATGGCAGGTGACAACGGTACCGGTATGCATGTCCATCAGTCCATCTGGAAAGACGGTCAGAACCTCTTTGCCGGTGATGGTTATGCAGGTCTGTCTGAAATGGCGCTGTACTACATCGGTGGTGTCATCAAACATGCACGCGCATTGAATGCAATCACCAACCCAAGCACCAACTCCTACAAACGTCTGGTTCCTGGTTTTGAAGCACCGGTCAAGCTGGCATATTCTGCACGCAACCGTTCTGCTTCCATCCGTATTCCTCATGTGACAAACCCTAAGGCACGTCGTATCGAGACCCGATTCCCAGATCCAACAGCAAACCCATACCTGTGCTTCTCTGCACTGCTGATGGCAGGTCTGGATGGTATCCAGAACAAGATCCATCCAGGTGAAGCGGCAACCAAGGATCTGTATCATCTGCCACCAGAAGAAGATGCACTGGTTCCAACCGTATGTTCTTCTCTGGAACAGGCATTGGAAGCACTGGATAAAGACCGCGAATTCCTGACCCGTGGCGGTGTTTTCAGCAATGACCTGATTGATGCATACATTGAACTCAAGATGCAGGATGTCACCCGCCTGAGAATGACCCCTCATCCAATCGAATTCGATATGTACTACTCCCTGTAATTCGGTGCGTATTCAGGCTGAATCAACTGGATGAGTCAGTAAAGGCGAAAATGGTAACGTTTTCGCCTTTTTTCATACAGGTGTCATATGGATAATCTGCTTGGGCTGGACCTTTTATCAACCGCAGTCATGATATTGGACAGGGATGGCGACATCCGTTATATCAACACTGCCTGCGAAGATATGCTGGAGGTTTCATCGAAAGTCCTCTTGGGGCAGAAATTAAGGCAGGTCTTCCTGAACAGTGAGGTGTTGGAGGAGATATGCATAGAGGTTATTCGACGTGAGACTGTCGAAAAAAGACAGGATATTGTCCTGCAACGTCCAGCCATCGATCCGCTGAATGTCCATGCTGTTGTCAAGACAATCGATACGCCCTTCGCTGGGGTGTTGATTGAGATGAGAGGCAATGTCCAGCGTATCCGTCAGGATCGTGAGAACAGGCTTGTCAATCAGAATCAGGCAAATATGGAAATGGTGCGCAATCTGGCACACGAGATCAAGAATCCATTGGGGGGTATCAAGGGAGCGGCCCAGCTTCTGGAAATGGTGGTTCCTGAAGAAAGCCTGAAAGAGCTTGAGGAATATACACAGGTCATCATCAAGGAAACTGACCGATTGCAGAAACTGGTTGACCGGATGCTTATTCCGCACAAACGGACAAACTTTGTTGAAGATATCAATATCCATGAAGTCTGCGAACGCGTCAGGAGAATTGTGCTTGCTGAGTTTCCGGAAGGATTAGAGATAGTCCGTGATTATGATATTTCATTGCCAGAGGTGGTTGGCGACAAGGAACAGCTTATTCAGGCGGTCCTGAATATTGCGGAAAATGCTGCCCATGCGTTGATTCCACAGATAAAGGAGGGTGATGCCAGACTGACGTTCAGAACGCGGGTTGCCAGACGTGTCACCATTGCTGGTGTGTATTACAAACTGGCATTGAACTTGCATGTCATCGATAACGGACCAGGTATTCCGCCTGGCATGATGGAAACCATCTTCTTCCCGCTTGTGTCTGGACGGGAGGGAGGCAGTGGTTTGGGGTTGGCGCTTTCCCAGACTCTCATCCAGAAACATGGGGGGCTGATTGAATGTGAAAGCACTTCTGGCAGGACTGAATTCCTGATTCGGTTACCCCTGACAAAGTACTGATGAAGAATACATGGATTGGAAAAGATGATGAAACCGGTCTGGATTGTTGATGATGACGAATCAATCCGTTGGGTGCTTGAGAAAGCGGTTTCCCGTGAAAACATCCCATTGAGGATGTTTTCCAATGCGGATGATGTATTGGAAGCATTTGAGACAGATCAACCGCAGGTGTTGGTTTCGGATATCCGCATGCCGGGCACATCAGGCCTGAAACTCCTTGAGGTCGCAAAAGAGCGGTTCCCAGATATGCCGATCATCATCATGACGGCCTTTTCAGATCTGGACTCAGCGGTTGCTGCATTTCAGGGCGGGGCATTTGAATACCTGACCAAGCCATTCGACTTAAGCAAAGCCATCGATCTCATCAAAAGGGCAGTCAAAGAAAGTAAAGAAAAATCAGAGACTGTATCTGCATCATCCAAAATGCCTGACATCATTGGTCAGGCACCTGCTATGCAGGAGGTCTTCCGTTCCATTGGCAAACTGTCCAATTCAAATGCAACAGTGCTTGTTACCGGGGAATCTGGTACGGGTAAGGAATTGGTTGCACGGGCATTGCATCGGAATAGCCCTCGTGCCATGCAGCCCTTTATCGCATTGAATATGGCTGCGATTCCCAGAGATCTGATGGAATCAGAACTTTTCGGGCACGAAAAAGGGGCATTTACCGGTGCGCAGATGATGCGTCGAGGCCGCTTTGAGCAGGCAGAAGGGGGAACCCTTTTCCTGGATGAAATCGGCGATATGCCTTTGGAGATGCAGACACGTCTGTTGCGCGTGTTGTCCGATGGTCATTTTTATCGCGTGGGTGGGAACCAGTCCGTCAAGGCAAATGTCCGTGTGATTGCCGCAACCCATCAGAATCTTGAGAAACTGGTCCAGAAAGGCGTATTCAGGGAGGACCTGTTCCATCGTCTTAATGTTATCCGTCTCCGTCTGCCACCACTCAGGGAACGCTCTGAGGATATTCCGGTACTGGCAAGACATTTCCTGAAGCAGAGTGCGCAGCAGATGGGTGTTGAACCTAAAAAACTTTCTGGCAGTGCCGCGGCTTTTCTGGCTGGATGCCGGTTGACAGGCAATGTCCGTCAGTTGGAAAACATCTGCTATTGGTTGACGGTTATGGTTGCCGGGCAGACCATCGGCGTGAAGGATATGCCTCAGGATCTGTTGGAAGAACATGGTATCGCATCTTCAATGGCACAGCCGGATGTTCAGGCAATACCATCTGTAACCGAAGAAAATATCCAGATGGAGAAGCCTTCTGAATCGGCTCTGCCAGATGTAACATGGGAAAGGCTGTTGGAAAAAACAGCATCCACAATGCTGGATAATGGCGAAGGTAATCTGATGGATTCTCTTGGCGCAGAATTTGAACGGATTATGATCAGGACAGCCCTGCGGCATACGCATGGCAGAAAAAATGAGGCTGCGGTACTGTTGGGAATTGGACGCAATACCATTGCCCGCAAAATCCAGGAACTGGGCATTGATGACAGCGAATAACCCTGCTGTTGTATAAGTGCCTATAAAACTGATATAACCGACTGAAATATATTCGTTTTTTTGCGGATTGTCTGCTGCTTTGTCATAATTGACATCCACCTCTGAAAATACATTGGCAATGTATTGGGGAATCCACAGCATTGTTGATGAGATGACAAAGCCACCATGAAAAAAATCCTGACAAAAATTGCATTGCTGGCAGCATTGGTTCTGCCATGGACCTGTTCCGCAAAAGATACTGTTACGCTTGCTTTCGCAGGCGACATCATGATGGGGACCAATTACCCCGACAATAGTTATCTGATGCCAGATGGTGGGCGCTCTTTGTTCAAGGATGTGGCTCCAGTTCTCAAAAGTGCAGATGCGGCTTTTGGCAATCTGGAAGGTGTCCTGCTTGATAATGGTGGCGATGTCAAAAGCTGTAACAATCCAGCAGTCTGTTTTGCTTTCCGTACGCCCGTCAGTTATGTCAGCAATCTCGTTGATGCAGGCTTCGATGCGCTTGCTGTTGCCAATAACCATGCTAGCGACTTTGGCCTGACAGGACGTCTCTCCACCATGGCAACATTGCGTCAGGCTGGTATTGCCCATGCGGGACAGCAGGGATACTGTGAGACAGCTGTTTTCGAGAAGAATGGTGTACGTTACGGCTTTGCTGCTTTTGCCCATAGTGCAGGCACCCTGAAAATTCAGGATATTGCGCAGGCTCAGCGGATAATCCGTTCATTACGCCAGAAAGTCGATCTTGTTGTCATTGCGTTCCATGGTGGCGCAGAAGGGCTCGGAGCTGACCATGTTACAGGCGAGACAGAAATCTTCCTGGGTGAAGACCGAGGCAACGTCAAGGCATTTGCCCGCGCCTGTGTAGAAGCCGGTGCTGATGTCGTCTATGGACATGGACCACATCTTCCTCGGGCAATCGAACTCTATCGTGGTCATCTGATTGCCTACAGCCTCGGTAATTTCTGCACCCCCTACCGTGTCAAACTCGCAGAGCAGCTTGCTTATGCGCCAGTGATTGTGGCAACCATCAACCTCAATGATGGGACCTTTGTCCAGGGTAAGATCCATTCCTTCATTCAGACTAAAGGAGTTGGCCCACGAACAGATTCTGCCGATATCGTTGCGGCAAGAATCCGTCAGCTGACTGAGTCGGATTTTCCTGGGACCAATCTGACAATCTCAAACGATGGTCTGATTGAGCGGAAAAACAAGGCTGCCGATGCATCAGAACTCCGCTCCCATTCGGAAAAGCATCCTGCGGTTCATGACAATGCCTCTTCATCAAAAGAGGCACTGGGGCTGTGGGACCGCGTTGTGCTCTTCTTCAAAGAGCTCTTCGGTATCCCTGATACACGCCTTGCCTGAAACATGGCTGACAGGCAAGGAAATTTCCTGAAATTCCTGTAAATATTAAAAATGCAAAGAACGATGCATTTTGTTACAAATTAACGATTAAATCAGGAAAAATAAAAGAAAATAGTGGAAATGCATACGGGGTTTCTTTTGACATTTCAGCTATATTCGCTTAAAGTTCTACTCTTATAGCTAAATTGGGGTCGGGATGTCATTTGGGGTAAAAACATTGTTACGTGCAGTTTGCATTTCTGCAATGGCTGCAGCAGTCATGTTTATGCCTGCAGAGGCAGCTAGAAGACACAGCGGGCACTCCACCTCAGTTTCCACCAGACATGCATCAACTGTAAAAAGTTCGCATGGCACTTCAGGCAGTGCGCACAGCAGCCATCATTCCCGAGCAGAGTCTGGGCATCAGAATTCCAGCGGTAGCCGTTCATCAGAATCCCATCGAGGCAGATACAGTTATCGCGGTTCTTCTGGACGTTATGGCCGTCGATACAGTCGTTATGGCCGTAGGTCTTACTATGGCGGTAATGACAGCGATACGCAAAGCAGCAGCTTCACCAAAGAAGTCTCAAGGAATATCGTTGGCAAAAGCAGTCATGGATACACCCCTAAGGCAACGGATATTGCAATGACAGCAATGTCCCTGATTGGGACACCATACCGCTATGGTGGTAATTCGCCGTTGACAGGGATGGATTGCAGTGGTTTTGTCCGCTATGTCTACAAAGAATCATTAAGCACAACCCTGCCAAGAAGAGCCGCTGAAATGAGCCGTGTCGGTCAGTATGTTGGTCGTGATGAACTCAAGCCTGGTGACTTGGTCTTCTATAACACCATGCGACGGCCAAATTCACATGTTGGGATTTATCTGGGGGATGACAAGTTCATCCACTCGCCTCGTTCTGGTCAGCGGGTCCGCATCAATAGCATGAATGAAACCTACTGGCGTGGGCGCTTCAATGGAGCGCGCCGTATCTTGGGCGGAGCGGGTGTTGATCGGGCAAAAGTCCTGCAACAGTACAGTAAAGATGCGGATACGACTCCTGATTCCTATAATTACAGTGACAGCAGTGATGATCCGCCAGAGACCTCCGGGGCACAGGAAAGCGCAGGGCAAACAACATCGCATCGTCGCTATCATCGCTATTATTCCAGACATAGCAGACGACATTACAGAAGACATCGATAAGAAAAGCCGTTTGAAAAATCTTCAAACGGCTTTTTATCTGTGCTGATTCAGGTGTTTATGATGACTTGGCTGAATTGGCAATCGATAAGGCAATTGCCTGAGCAGCTTCAATGCCATCAACAGCAGAGGACAGGATGCCACCTGCATAGCCAGCGCCTTCGCCTGCAGGATACAGACCTTTCACAGAAACACTTTCAAAGGTTGTGCGGTCTCTCACAATGCGGACAGGCGATGAGGTTCTTGTCTCTGTGCCGGTCAAGACTGCATCTGCCATTGAGAAGCCGGGAATCGATTTCTCAAAAGCGGGCAGGGCCTCCCTCAATGCTTCAATCGCAAAATCAGGTAACGCATTCGCCAGATTGCAAGGTGTCACTCCAGGTTGATAAGAGGGCACAACCTTACCTAATCTTGTCGAAGGTTTGTTTTTCAGGAAATCGCCGATACGTTGGCAAGGTGCATTGTAATTGCCCCCGCCTAATTCAAAGGCCTTACGCTCCAGTTCACGTTGGAACTCAATGCCTGCAAGCGGCCCCTCTCCATCAAAGTCATCTGGATTCACATCAACCACAATCGCAGCGTTTGCATTGCGTTCATTACGGGAATACTGGCTCATGCCATTGGTAACCAATCGTCCGGGTTCAGATGCCGCTGCTACCACGGTACCCCCAGGGCACATACAGAAACTGTAAACAGCGCGACCATTCTTGCAATGGTGTACCAGTTTGTAATCGGCTGCTCCCAACAGTGGGTTACCTGCATTCGGTCCCAAGCGGCAGTCATCGATCAAAGACTGTGGATGCTCAACACGGAAACCAACAGAAAATGGCTTTGCTTCCATGAAAACGCCACGCTTATGGAGCATCTCAAAGGTATCC
>CAZHQM010000017.1:0-18552 GCA_964534155.1 uncultured Oxalobacter sp. | reverse complement strand
GAACCTCCCCGAAAAACAGGTAAAGAAAAGACAAAGCAGACCGATAGGCCGGATTCTGTTACGGCGCAAAGCGCTATGACAGCCATTCATCTAGACCCAAGATTGCTCATGGGCTCGAGCTTCCTACCCACACGCTCCGCGGACCACATCAATGCGTGCCTATTTGGAATTGCACCGGATGGAGGTTACCGCGTTTCACCGTAACTTAATACGCTCGTCTCTGTGGCCCTATTCCTCGCCTTATCCCTTGCGGGTTTCGACGGACGGCCGTTAGCCGTCATCCTGTCCTATGGTGTCCGGACCTTCCTCCCGCTTTCTGCCGAGACAGAAAACCAGCGGCTGTCTGGTCTGCTTCCAGTGACTATTTTACCATGAGGTCGGTCATATCCCGATTTCAACCGACGCCATCAGTGGGGCATGGTCAGACAGCCAGTTCCATGGCGCCCCCTGCATCACACAGGCATGCTTGACCTTGAAACCCCGGGTATAAATCCGGTCCAGCCGGAAGAACGGGCACATCGCAGGAAAAGTCTTGGCAGGTGTATTGCAGGGATTCTTCCCGATCAGCCTGCCCAACAGCGAAATGTCCTCCTGACCATCGAACACCTCACTCACCTGCAACCCCTTGCGCAGCATATCCGACAGATTGACCTGCCAGTCATTGAAATCCCCGGCAATGATCACAGGCGCCCCCTCAGGTGCAGTCCGATTGACCGTTTCAATCAATGCCTGGGTCTGACGGATACGGCTCCCCTTGAACAGCCCGAGATGCACCACATAGCAGTAGATCTTGATTTTGCCCGCCTGGATCTCACAATGCAGGATCCCCCGCTGCTCCAGCGAATGGTCAGACACATCGGTATTCGTCTGCCCGACAATCGGATACACACTCAGCAGGGCATTACCATGATGGCCATACTCATAGACCGCATTCTTGCCATAAGCTGAATACTGCGTCATATCCGCAAGGTACTCATCCTGTCCACGATGATGCCAGTCAGGCGCAAACAGCTGCTGCTTCTGGTCATGCCGCCCCTGCACCTCCTGCAGAAACACAATATCGGCATCCAGCGAACCAATGGCCAGTTTCAGTTCCTCGATGATTGGACGGTGATGGATGGATTCACCCTTATGGATGTTGTATGTGGCAATACGGAGTTCCAAATCAGCCTCTTTTCCCTGTGGCAACAAAAAACCGCCCACCACAGGAAACCTGCTGGAATGGGCATGTCTATTTCTCTATTCTACTGCTCCCAACAGACATTTATGGGACGGATTGTTGGTTTTTCAAGAGCAAAAACAGACAATTCTGCATCAATTCAGGGATAATACCCACAGTCAAAAACAAAGAGCCTGTCATGCGCATCCTGTATTCCATTCTCTGGTGGTTTGCCCTGCCATTTGTCCTGTTGCGGATCTACCGCAGAGGCAAACTCGAACCCGGTTACCGACAGCATGTGCCAGAACGCCTTGGCTTCTATCCAGAAACCGCTCCTGCGAAACGGCGTCTTTGGGTACACGCCGTCTCAGTCGGCGAAACCCGTGCAGCAGAGCCACTCGTCCGCGCCTTGATGGCAGAATTCCCAGACGGTCAGATCCTGCTTACCTGCATGACCCCGACCGGTCGGGAAACAGGTGCCCAGCTCTTTGCAGAAGAAATCAAGAACGGCAAACTCATCCAGTCTTTCCTGCCTTATGACACCGGCATCATGATGTCGCGTTTCATCCGCCACTTCCAGCCAAGCCTCTGCGTCCTGATGGAAACCGAAATCTGGCCAAACCTCATCCATCAATGTGTCCGCCATCAGGTTCCACTCACGCTGGTCAATGCAAGGCTTTCTGAAAAATCCCTGCGGAAAGGCAAGAAATTCAAATCCATCATGGAAGAAGCGGCAAGAGGCTTCTCAGCCGTCGCCGCCCAGACCCAGACCGATGCAGACCGCCTGAACGAATTCGGAGCAAACCGTATTGCCGTAACCGGCAGTGTCAAGTTTGATGTCCAGCCCCCCGAAGAAAAACTGCAGCAGGGCAAACGCCTGCGCGAAGCCATCGGAAACCGCCCTGTTTTCATGTGTGCAAGCACCCGCCTCGGCGAAGAACCTCAACTGCTGGATGCCCTCTCCACCCTGCGGGAAGATGCTCTGCTTCTGCTGGTGCCACGCCATCCACAGCGCTTCGATGAAGTTGCCGATATGATTGCTTCACGCAACATCAAGATGATTCGCAGATCCACACTTGGCGTTGATTTCACAGAACAGATTCCAGCAGACACCCGCATCCTGCTCGGTGATTCCATGGGCGAAATGTTCATGTACTACGCCACCTGTGATGCCACCTTCATCGGGGGCAGTCTGGAGAAGCTTGGCGGACAGAACCTGATTGAACCCTGCGCTGTTGAAAAACCCGTCCTGATTGGACCACACACATTCAATTTTGAAGCCATCACCGAAGATGCAATCAAGATCGGTGCCGCTATCCGCATCCAGTCCGCACAGGAACTGTTTGAGCAGGCAAACAACCTGCTGGCAGACAATGACCGTCTCGTCCAGATGGGACAGATTGCCCGCAGATTCGCAGAAAAACAGCACGGTGCAACTGAACGCACCGTCCGCCTGCTGGCACCGCTGGTCAAGTAGCCCTCAAAAAAATAGCCCGTTCTGCAACAGGCCATTTTTCAGTCAAACCAGACATCAACCGACCATGAAATACTTCCGATAGTATTTCAGCTCCTCAATCGATTCCTCGATATCTGCCAGTGCGGTATGTTTCTGTGCTTTCTTGAAACCGTCAATCAGTTCAGGACGCCAACGGCGTGCCAGCTCTTTCAAGGTTGAGACATCGATACTGCGGTAATGCAGGAAAGCCTCCAGTTTCGGCATATATTTCACCATGAACCGACGGTCCTGCCCGATGGTATTGCCACACAGCGGTGCCTGACCTTTGTTCACATACTGACGCAGGAAATGGATCAGTTCCTTCTCCACCATCGCCTCGGTCACCTGAGAAGCTTTCACCTTGTCAATCAGACCAGACTTGCCATGTGTACCCTTGTTCCACGCATCCATGCTGTCCAACAGCTCATCACTCTGATGGATGACATAGACTGGCGCCTTCGCCAGGATATTCAGTTCTTGATCAGTCACAATCATCGCCACCTCGAGGATACGTTCTTCCTCTGGATCCAACCCCGTCATCTCCATATCCACCCAGACCATATTCAGGTCCCGTTTCATTTTCTTCGGCGCTTTATTTTCGGCAGATGCCATCTGTACTTCTTCAGGTTGTGACATAATTCCTTCCCTATCAGCAATAACTCCGCACATTTTCTCACAGACAGATGTCAGCGTCCGTTTTTACTTACCTTTTTCTTTTCATCCTCGCCATCACCATCCTGATCCGATGCTGGTTGGCAATGCGCCAGATTCGGTCTGTTCAGCAACACCGCAATCAGGTTCCCGAACAGTTTTCAGAAGCCATCCAGCTCGATGCACACCAGAAAGCCGCTGACTATACAACGGCAAAAATGCGCTTTGGATTCATCTCACTGACGGTTGATACCCTTGTCCTACTCGGATTCACCATATTTGGAGGCATCCAGACCATCAGCGACATCCTGAGACCATCCCTCGGCAATGGCATGCTCTACCAGATCCTGTTGGCAGTAATCCTCTTTGCCATCTCAGGCATCATCAGCATCCCTTTTGACTATTACCGCCAGTTCGTCATCGAAGCCCGCTTCGGCTTCAACAAAATGACCATTGGGCTTTTTTTCACCGACATGGTCAAAAGCACATTGGTCGGTGCCATCATCGGTCTGCCTGTGCTCTGTATCCTGCTGTTGGTCATGGAAAAGCTCGGCACCTACTGGTGGTTCTATGCCTGGATACTCTGGTGTGGCTTCCAGTTCCTGATGCTCTGCATCTATCCGACCTTCATCGCCCCGCTTTTCAACAAATTCCAACCCCTTGAAGATGACAGCCTGAAAGAACGGATTGAACACCTGATGCAACGTGTCGGCTTCAAGGCAAAAGGCCTCTTCATCATGGATGGCTCCAAACGCAGTGCCCATGGCAACGCCTACTTCACCGGCACGGGTGCAGCCAAGCGGGTTGTCTTCTTCGACACGCTCATCAACCAGCTGACACCAGAAGAAATCGAAGCCGTACTCGGACACGAACTGGGACATTTCAAACTCAGGCACATCACCAAACGGATACTGGTCTCATTCCTCGTATCGCTCAGTTTTCTCGCACTGCTCGGATGGCTGAAAACACAGACATGGTTCTACGCTGGGCTCGGCACCGACCCAGCAACAGCGACTGATATGACAGCACTCATCCTGTTCGCCATCACCCTGCCTGTCTTCACATTCTTCCTGTCTCCCATCATGTCGATGAGTTCCAGAAAACACGAATTCGAAGCCGATGCCTTTGCCGCACAGCACACTGATGCGACATTCCTCATCAGTGCACTGGTGAAAATGTATCAGGACAACGCATCCACCCTCACACCTGATACACTGTACTCTGCGTTTTATGATTCCCATCCACCAGCCAGCATCAGAATCGAGCACCTGAACAGACTGAGGCAACCATGAAAGAACTGCTGACCGCGAAAATCATCTCCGCCCATGGACGCCATTACATCGCCGAACATGATGGCAACACCCTGCAATGCCTCACCCGGGGCAAGAAAAGCAATGTTGCAGTCGGTGACACCGTCCATATCAAACCCACAGCCCGTGGACAGGCGGTCATTGAATCCATTGAAGAACGGCGCTCAATGCTCTATCGGTCAGACCAGTACAAATCCAAGTTCCTGGCATCCAACATTGACCTGCTTTTCATCATCGTCGCAGTCGAACCCAGCTTTTCTGATGACCTTGTCTCCCGCGCCCTGATTGCGGCAGAAGCAGAAGGCATTGAAGTGCATCTCATCCTGAACAAAGTCGATGTCGCAGAACAGCTCGACAGGGCACGTGAACGGGCAGGCTTCTATGCCTCACTTGGCTATCCTGTTCATGAAGTCTCTGCCGTTGCCGATCCAGAAGGCACACTGGCAACCATCAGACCCATCATGCAGGACAAGACATCCATCTTCATCGGACAGTCTGGCATGGGAAAATCCACCATCACCAAACTGCTCGTACCCGATGCGGAAATCGCCACCCGCGAAATCTCAACCGCACTCAACTCTGGGCGGCATACCACCACCCATACACACCTGTATCACATCGATGAAACCACCTCGGTCATCGACTCACCGGGCTTTCAGGAATTCGGGCTTTACCATCTGACCGAAGGCATGCTGGAACGGGCGTTCCGTGAATTCAGCCCTCATCTTGGCAATTGCCGTTTCTACAACTGCCACCACCTGACAGAACCGGGCTGTGCCATTTTGGAAGCAGTGGAAAAAGGAGAGATTGCCCAGACACGACACGACCTCTACCGTCAGCTTGTGCACGAATCCTCTCAGAAAGTCTGGTAAACGCCGGAGTCAATCAGCTGGTTTTCTGATAATCCTGCCCAGCAGGATACTGCCCAAGAAAAGCAGCACGCAGAACAGCAGCACCAGAATCAATGCTTTCGGCAGAGTAAACAATGTCGAGAGTGTCCCCATCAGTGGCGGCACCATCAGCATCCCACCATACGCCAGCAGAGACACCACACTGGATGCCCTTTCCGGAGAAACACCATCAAATCCCCCCGCCAGACTCATCAGGACTGGTGCAATCGGTGCAACACCGATACCCATCAAGGTATAACCACCCAGACAGACAACCGCCTGATCCGAAGCCAGGACAATCGCCATCCCGATACCTGACAGCACCGCACCGATAATCAATGGAGGAATATTGCCGATACGGTTACGGATGGCATCTCCGCAGAACCGGCAGATGGTCATCACCAGAGAAAATGCACCATAAACCAATGCGGCAACTGACTGGGGCACATGCTTATGGGAATACAGCAGAATCGCCCCCCATTCCGCCACAGAGCCCTCGATTGCATAGGCAAACATCGCGAGAATACCAATCAGGAAAATCCCGAATGGAATCGCAGATTTTGCGGGTTCAAACCCGACCGTCCCTTCTGCAGGGGTATCAGATGACCTCAGTAACAGATGCCGAACAACCGCAGGCATCCCCAACACACTCACTGCCAGCATCACTGACCAGTTCAGCGTTGGTCCGATATTGAAATGCGCCGCAACCGCACAGCCTGCAGAACCAACCACCCCACCCAGACTGAAAGAACCATGCAGCGTTGCCATGCAGGAGGTATTGAACATCTGTTCAATCTGAATTGCCTGAGCATTACATGCCATATCCGTCAGACCGAAGGCAAAGCCCAGAAAACCACACACACAGATCAGCATCGTTGGCGATTGGGTCAGCGACACAGCCACCATACTGGCAACCACCGCCACCGAACCACCGACAACAGCGGTGCGGCAGCTCGTCCGTTCAATGATGATTGGCCCCAGAAACAGCGCAACCAGAGAAGACGCCCCCACCGCCAGCAGGGCAAAACCCACCTGCATATCATCTGCCCCTGTCTGGAGCTTGAGCGCAGGCATGCGGGAAGTCAGCATGCCATACGCCATCCCGATACAGATGAAGTACCAGGCACAGGCAAGTTTAGCTTTTGAGAAATTTCCCGAAGACGGCATCAGAAATCAGCAAGATGATGGAAACACAGGCTCGGATTGTACCCGATTCTGCAACAGTCATATTCCTGTCACATTCACCCGACATACTGGCATCGTTATCATCAAACATAAATATGACAAATGGAAACCTTTTATATCGTTATTCTGGCATTCCTTGTCTGCCTTGCTGTATTCGACCTGTTTGTCGGGGTAAGCAATGATGCCGTCAATTTTCTCAATTCGGCACTAGGCTGCCGTATCGCATCATTCAAGACAACAATGATTGTCACCAGTTTTGGCGTCCTTCTGGGCGCCACTTTTTCATCCGGCATGATGGAAGTCGCCCGCTCCGGGGTATTCCACCCCCAGATGTTCAGCTTCCACGAAATCATGATCATCTTCTTTGCTGTCATGGTCGCCGACATCATCCTGCTGGACACCTTCAACTCCCTCGGGCTGCCAACATCCACAACCGTCTCAATCGTTTTCGAACTGCTGGGCAGCGCCATTGCCGCAGCTGCCTACCAGCTGTTCTCAGACGGAGCATCCCTGGCCATGGTCATTGACTACATCAACAGCAGCAAAGCCCTGGCCATCATCTCAGGCATCCTGATTTCCGTGGTTGTCGCATTCATCACGGGTGCCGTCGTCCAGTATATTGCCCGATTGGTCTTCACCTTCCATTTCGAACATGCCTGGACACCTTCAACTCCCTCGGGCTGCCAACATCCACAACCGTCTCAATCGTTTTCGAACTGCTGGGCAGCGCCATTGCCGCAGCTGCCTACCAGCTGTTCTCAGACGGAGCATCCCTGGCCATGGTCATTGACTACATCAACAGCAGCAAAGCCCTGGCCATCATCTCAGGCATCCTGATTTCCGTGGTTGTCGCATTCATCACGGGTGCCGTCGTCCAGTATATTGCCCGATTGGTCTTCACCTTCCATTTCGAACATGCCTACCGCCGTATCGGTGGCATCTATGGAAGTTTCGCCATCACATCCATCATGTACTTCCTGATTTTCAAAGGCGCAAAAGGCGCAAGTTTCATGCGTCCTGAATGGCTTGCCTTTCTCAAGGAAAACACCTGGAGCATTCTGGCAACCCTATTCGTGGTCTTTGCCATCGCATTCCAGCTGATGATTGTCTACTTCAAGACCAACATCTTCAAGATTGTGATTCTGGCAGGCACCTTCTCACTGGCATTTGCATTTGCCGGCAATGACCTGGTCAACTTCGTTGGTGTGCCACTTGCCGCCTATGACAGCTGGAGAGAATGGTCAACATCAGGCGTTGCAGCAGAAATCTTCACCATGGGTGGACTGCTGAAACCAATCGCCACCCCAACCGTATTCCTGCTGCTCTCCGGTCTGGTCATGGTCCTGACACTGTGGTTCTCAAAGAAAGCACATCGGGTTATCCAGACATCCATCAACCTGTCTTCCAGTCAGTCAGGTGAACATGAACAGTTCGGTTCATCTCTGCCAGCACGCCTCATCGTCCGGGCATCCCTGAACATGGGCAACATCATCAACCAAATCCTGCCGAACAGTCTCCAGAATGGACTGAACAAACGCTTCAAACCGAAAGAAACCGCAGAAGGAGAAGAAACCCTGCCTTTCGATTACGTTCGTGCATCCATCAATCTGATGGTCAGCGCCATCCTGATTGCCTCTGCAACATCCCTGAAACTGCCACTGTCCACAACCTATGTCACTTTCATGGTTGCGATGGGTTCCAGTTTCGCAGATGGCGCATGGGACCGTGAAACCGCTGTTTACAGGATTTCCGGTGTATTGGCTGTTATCAGCGGCTGGTTCATGACCGCATTCTCCGCATGTTTCCTGGCAGGCATCATCTGTGCCATCGTACTGTTCGGTGGTCCTTTCATTGCCGTAGTGCTTGCACTGGTCGCCATTGGCCTGATCATCAAATCCAACCTCAAGAAAGATCCAGACCTGCTGCCACTCTCAAAAATCGGCAAAGGCAGATACGATGCCGCAGCAATCCATCAGCTGGTCAGAGAAAAATGCCCAGAAACCCTGCAGACAACACTGCAGACCTTTTCTGCCATTATCGATGGGTTCCTGAATGACAGCGAAAAAGACCTCAGGAAAGCCCTGTCACAAAGCAACAAACTGCACGACTGCCTGCATCGTGACCGGGGTCTTTACTACACCATGGCAAACTCATACACCAAGCCATCCAAGTCAGACAATGACAGCCACTACTGCTACTACCGGATCTTCACCAGCATGCATGAGGTTTCCCGTTCACTGCAGCGGCTTGCAACACTCACCAAAGACCATGTGGCAAACCGTCATCGGATCTATGATGGCAATCTCCGCAAAGAACTGTTGGCCCTGCAGGAAATGCTCCAGACATCTTCAAACACCGAAGAAGCCCTGAACACACTGCACAGCCAGTCTGCCGCAATGAGAGCACACATTGAATCACTGTTGGCTCATTTCCTGGAATCCATTCCAGAAGAAGGGCTCTCCATGCGGGGATGCGAAGTCTATCTCAACTGCATCATCTTTATCCGTGAATTGCTGAGCTACTACGAAGTGGTCTATGCACTCAAAGCAAGAGTCCGCACACTTGCCCAGCAGATTCAACCTGAAGATTCAGAGCATCCTGCATCTGCCTCCAGACTCCATGACACACCTTCAGGATACATTCATGCCCATGCAAGTGCAGAGTGATAACCTCCTGTCAGATAAGTAGTATTATTGAAATCTACAGCGTGGGGATTCTACTGGCAGTGGAATCCCCACCAACTTAATCAGAAAGAAAAAAATGCCATGTGAGAACAATACAATCCTGATTATTGAAGACGAGCCTGCCATCGCTGAACTCATCGCCTTCACCGTCAAGGCAGCAGGATGGAACCCCGTCAAGATTTACTCAGGAGCTGTAGCATTGAAATCCCTTGCGCAGACAATCCCGATTCTTGTTCTGCTCGATTGGATGCTGCCAGACTTCTCTGGCCTGGAAATCCTCAAGAAAATACGCACGGACAAACGTACGAAACACCTGCCCGTCCTCATGCTGACAGCCAAGGCAGAGGAAAACGACAAAATCACCGGCCTCGACAACGGTGCTGACGACTACATCACCAAACCCTTCTCTCCAAAAGAGCTGACCGCGAGAATCAATGCCCTGCTCCGCCGCAGCACTCCCGAAAAATCAAAAATCTGTTTCAAGGCAAACGGCATTGAACTGGACACACAGCAATATCAGATGACAGTTGACGGCAGACCTGTTGAAATCAGCTGGACCGAATTCCTGCTATTGAAATTTCTGATGGCAAATCCAGACCATGTCTTCACCCGAAACCAGATTCTCGACAGTATCTGGTCCGATAACCTTGAGATTGAAGAAAGAACCGTTGATGTACATATCCTGCGGCTGAGAAAAATACTGGCACCTCACAGCGATGTCATCCAGACAGTCCGGGGAATGGGATACAAATTCGTAACGAAAGACGGTGATTGATGAAAGGAAGACAATTTTTCTGGATTCCTGCACTGATACGACTTGCACTGATCTGGCTCGGTGCAGGCATTGCCGCCTATTTCCTGGGAGCAGTCATCGGTCTCATTATCGGAATGCTGGCAACCTCAGCCGTCATCCTGTTCCAGCTCCACAATCTGAACATCTTGGACAAATGGCTCATCGAGGGCAGGAAACAGCAGCTGCCGCATGCTGTTGGTGCATGGGGTGAAATCTATACACACTTCGATGAGCTCAACAAGAGAGAAATTGCAGCACAGCAGAACCTGCAGGAAATGCTCTCCCGCTTCCGGCGGGCCATGAGCTATCTGCCTGATGGTGTTGTCATCCTGAATGACCGTTACCAGCTTGAATGGTCTAACCCGATGGCAGAAACACTGCTTGAACTCAATCTGGAACGCGATACAGGCCTACTGATCACCAGTCTCGTCAATTCATCAGCATTCACCGACTACATCATCCAAGGGCAGTTCAACCAGCCACTGGAAATCACCCAGCACAACCGCACCCTGCTGATGCGGATTATCCCATTCAGCAGGCAGCACCGTCTTCTCGTCATCCATGACCAGACAGAAGCCCTCAAGACCGAGAAAATGAGACGCGATTTCATCGCCAACGCCTCGCATGAACTCCGTACTCCACTGACCGTCATCAACGGATTTCTTGAAATCGCCATCAGCCAGCCTGATCTCGACAAAGAAACCCGCCTGGCACACATCACCATGATGAAAGAACAGGGCGAACGGATGCAGGTTCTGGTCCAGGACATGCTGACACTGACCAACCTTGAATCCAGTGACAACACCCTGACCCGCGAGCCATTCAACATCATCGACCTGATTCAGCAGCTTTACCGCAACAGCCAGGCCCTCTCATCAGGCAGACACACCATCACACTGGACATATTTGGACCTCAGATGGTCTTTGGCAATAAAGACGAAATCGGGACAGCATTCTCAAACATCATGACCAATGCCATCCGATACACCCCAGATGGCGGAAAAATCGATATCTTCTGGAAACAGACCGACAAAGGTCCTGTATTCACTGTTCGGGACACCGGTATCGGCATTGCGCCAGAACACATCCCACTGCTGACCCAACGCTTTTATCGGGTGGATAAAAGCAGAAGCCGCAAAGTCAACGGAACAGGCCTAGGCCTCTCAATCGTCCGCCATATTCTTCTCAGGCACAATGCCCAGCTGCACATCCAGTCAACACCTGGAGAAGGCAGCGAATTCTCTATCCAGTTCAACAAGGATTTCCTGCAACCTTAAGTTCCTTCATTACTGAAATCTTAGGAAAATACCTTATTCGACGCATAATCTGCGTCAATTATGTACTTGTGCGGTAATTAAACGATATAATCTACGCATAATTTGCGTCGATTAACACACTCAATCACCGCACAGGAACAATTACATGTGGATTCATGAATACCCAGAATGGCCCGAATTCATCTGGCAAAACGAAGCATTGACACCATTGCTGTCACAAATCCGTTGGCGGCAAGGACTTCTGCTGGGCAGGATGCAGTCCTTAGGCTTTGCACTTCGGCAGGATGCTGGCTTGAATGTCCTGACTGATGATGTCGTCAAATCCTCTGCGATTGAAGGCATGGACCTGAACCGCAATGAAGTCCGCTCTTCCATTGCCCGCCGTTTAGGTATTGAAACATCAGGACTGATTCCATCTGGCAGGACTGTTGATGGCATCGTTGAGATGATGCTTGATGCTGTCCGGAATTATCGCGAACCACTGACGAAAGAGCGGCTTTTCAACTGGCACGCAGCCCTGTTTCCGACTGGGCGCAGTGGCATGTACCCCATCACCGTCGCAGATTGGCGCTCACCAGAGGCAGGCCCAATGCAGGTTGTCTCTGGACCTTATGGGCAGGAGAAAATCCACTTTGAGGCACCATCAGCAGAACGGCTTGAATCTGAAATGGCAAAATTCCTGAAATGGTACGAACACGACATCAGTATCGATCCCGTCCTGAAAGCTGGCATCGCGCATTTCTGGTTTGTCACTATCCACCCATTTGAAGATGGCAATGGTCGAATCGCAAGAGCAATCGGAGATATGGCACTCTCCCGTGCAGATAATTCAACAGAACGATTCTACAGCCTTTCCAGACAGATTGAGACAGAACGACAAGACTACTACCGCCATCTGGAACGGCAGCAGAAAGGAACGCTCGATATCACAGGGTGGCTGACCTGGTTCCTACAATGTATCGGGCGGGCACTCGACAATGCAGAAACATCGGTAAACAAAGTTCTCTTCAAGTCATCCGTCTGGGAAAAACTCAACCAACATCCAGTCAATGACCGCCAACGCAGTATCATCAACCGTATGTTGGAGGATGATTTTGAAGGATTCATGAATACTGGGAAATACGCAAAACTGGCGAAATGCTCACATGACACTGCTCTGCGTGACATCCAGCTTCTGAAAACATGGGGCATCCTGATGCAGAACCCGGGAAAAGGTCGCAGCGTCAGCTATCGGATTGAATTGGAATGATTCTAGCCTGAAGAGACTTTTTGTCATCTTTTCTGCCTGTTTGCGATTAAAATCTTCCTCATCAATCTGAATTGGAAAGGAAGCTGTCATGGAAATAGAAAAGATCTATCTGGACCTCGATGGTGTCCTTGCGGATTTTCACCGTGCGGCACAGCAGGCGACTGGTGAAGAAGTGCCAGATGCAGATCTGGATGCCATGTGGGCAGACATCAGACAGATTCCACATTTCTTCAATACCTTGGACCTGCTACCAGGAGCCAAAGAGCTGTTCGATGCACTGTATGCGCGGTATGGCAGTAAATGCGAGATCCTGACAGCCGTACCAAAAGCGGAGCGCGGCCTGGAAACCGCTGTGGAGGACAAAATCACCTGGGCACACCGTATGCTGGCAGAAGATGTCAAGGTCAATGTCGTGCTGGCAGTCAAAGACAAACGTGCCTTCTGTCAGGGTCCCGGCATGGTGCTTATCGATGACTGGAAAAGCAATGTCAAGGCATGGGAAAAAGCCGGCGGTACCGGTATCCTCTGCAACTCCTGCGAAGAAGTCATGCAGAAGCTGAAGACATTGGGCATTCTCTAACCCAGAACGCACCTTAATGGAGCATGCTTTTTCTGTAATATCAATAACATACCACTACCGCTAACAGCAGGTTTTCTGCTAGAATAACCGTTTTTCCATCGCATACACTCCTTTTCAAGGTTGTCTCCACGGGCAGACGGCCAGTTTCTTTCTTTTCGTGTGCGATACCATTAATCACTTGGATTAGTGGTTGATTTTCAATAGGTTATTGTTAGTAATACAACTATAAACCGAGCATTTTAAGACGGTAAATTTCCGTCTGGAGCACAACATGGCTATTAAACATTACCTGCAGTTCACCGACTTCACGCTGGCTGAATACGAATACCTGATTCAGCGGGCAAGCATCATCAAGAAAAAATTCAAGAACTTCGAAACCTATCACCCACTCCTCGACCGGACTCTGGTGATGGTATTTGAAAAGAACTCCACCCGTACCCGTCTGTCCTTTGAAGCAGGCATGCATCAGCTGGGCGGTACCGCTGTTTACCTGAACACCCGTGACAGCCAGCTGGGCCGTGGCGAACCAATTGAAGATGCGGCACAGGTCATGTCCCGTATGTCTGATGTCATCATGATCAGAACCTTCGGTCAGGAAATCATCGAACGCTTTGCAGCGAATTCCCGTGTTCCTGTCATCAATGGCCTGACCGACGAACATCATCCATGCCAGGTTTTCGCAGATGTGTTCACCTACATCGAGCACCGCGGCTCCATCAAGGGCAAGATCGTGACCTGGGTCGGCGATGCAAACAATATGCTGTACTCCTGGCTGCAGGCGGCAGAAGTCTTCGGCTTCCATGTCAATGTCTCTACTCCTAAGGGTTATGACATCGACTACAACTGGGTGTCCAAAGACCACAGCCACTTCACCCTGTTCGATGATCCAGCAGAAGCATGCAAGGGTGCAGATCTGGTCACCACCGATGTCTGGACCAGCATGGGTTGGGAAGATGAAAACGAAATCCGCCGCAAAGCCTTTACCGGCTGGAATGTTGACGCGGCCAAGATGGCACTTGCAAAACCAGACGCACTGTTCATGCACTGCCTGCCGGCACACCGTGGCGAAGAAGTCGAGGCAGAAGTCATCGACGGTCCACAGTCTGTCGTCTGGGATGAGGCGGAAAACCGTCTGCACGTCCAGAAGGCAATTCTGGAATACCTCGTCAAAGGCAAGGTCGAATAAACCCCATCCATTCCCCTGTCAGCGTGAGCGGCAGGGGATTTTTTGACACAGTATCAAGGCATATTTCCGTTTCGGGTGAATCGGCATAAAATGTGCCTGTTAAAGAATCAGGAGAGCGTGCAGTGGCACGTTCAATCCGCACAACAATCAAACTGTAATACACGAGAGAAAACTATGAGCGACATCAAGAAAGTTGTTCTGGCCTATTCCGGTGGTCTGGATACCTCCGTCATCCTGAAATGGCTGCAGGACACCTATAAATGCGAAGTTGTCACCTTCACCGCTGACCTGGGTCAGGGCGAAGAACTGGATCCTGCACGTCAGAAAGCACTGAAATTCGGCATCAAACCAGAAAACATCTACATCGATGACCTGCGTGAAGAATTCGTCCGCGATTTCGTCTTCCCAATGTTCCGTGCAAACACCATCTACGAAGGTGAATACCTGCTGGGTACCAGTATCGCACGTCCACTGATCGCAAAACGCCTGATTGAAATCGCCAAGGAAACCGGCGCAGACGCAATCTCCCATGGCGCAACCGGCAAGGGCAACGATCAGGTCCGTTTCGAACTGGGTGCATATGCTCTGATGCCAAACGTCAAGGTCATCGCTCCATGGCGTGAATGGGATCTGACCTCCCGTGAAAAACTGCTGGCTTACGCTGAAGCAGCTGGTATCGAAATCGAAATGAAACACCGTCAGGGCGGTGCTCCTTACTCCATGGATGCCAACATGCTGCACATCAGCTATGAAGGCCGCTATCTGGAAAACCCTAACGCAGAACCAGAAGACACCATGTGGCGCTGGACCTGCAGCCCTGAAGAAGCTCCTGATCAGGCAGAATATCTGGACATCGAATACGCCAAAGGTGACATCGTTGCACTGAACGGCAAACAGCTGTCTCCAGCAAATGTCCTGATGGAACTGAACCGTCTGGGTTGCAAACACGGTATCGGCCGTCTGGATCTGGTTGAAAACCGTTATGTCGGCATGAAATCCCGTGGCTGCTATGAAACCCCAGGGGGCACCATCATGCTGAAGGCTCACCGTGCAATCGAATCCATCTGTCTGGACCGCGAAGTCGCCCATCTGAAAGATGAACTGATGCCACGTTATGCATCCATCATCTACAACGGCTACTGGTGGTCTCCAGAACGTGTCGCTCTGCAGAAACTGATTGACCACACCCAGGAAAATGTCAACGGTACCGTCCGCGTCAAACTGTACAAGGGCAATGTCATCGTTGTCGGCCGTGACTCCGCCAAGGATTCCCTGTTCGACACCACCATCGCAACTTTCGAAGACGATGCAGGTGCATACGACCAGAAAGATGCAAACGGCTTTATCAAACTGAACGCACTGCGTATGCGCATCGCTGCAAACGCCCGCGCCAAGAAATAATCCGTTTACCACGGCATCTTCAGAAACGGTCCGATGAAAATCGGGCCGTTTTTTATTGCCTGTCAGTCTGGCAGATGGAATGCAGTTGCATAATCATGGATGCCATTCAATAATGATGGCTTTCAATCTGCAACAAGGATCCTTATGCTCGGCATTATTGGTGGAAGCGGTATCTATAACCTCAACGGCCTGACAGACACCCACTGGGAAAAAGTCTCATCCCCTTTCGGCGAACCATCTGATGAGCTGCTTTTCGGCACATTGGGCGGGGAACAGCTGGTTTTCCTGCCCCGCCATGGCAGAGGGCATAAGCTGTCTCCAAGTGACATCAACTATCAGGCGAACATCGATGTACTGAAACGGGTCGGTGTGACAGACCTGATTTCCGTCAGTGCTGTCGGTTCCCTGCGTGAAGACCTGAAACCGGGCATGTTTGTCATCGTTGACCAGTTCATTGACCGAACTGTCTCCCGCCCACGTTCCTTCTTCGGCAAAGGCTGTGTTGCCCATATCTCTATGGCACACCCGATCTGCAGCCGTCTGGCAAAGATTGTGTACAACACCGCACAGGAACTGGGTATCGAATCCGCCATGGGAGGCACCTATCTGGCGATGGAAGGCCCTCAGTTCTCCACCTATGCAGAGTCCCAGATGTACCGCAGCTGGGGATGTGATGTCATCGGCATGACCAATATCCCAGAAGCCAAGCTCGCCCGCGAGGCAGAACTCTGCTACACCACCGTTGCCATGGTGACAGACTATGACTGCTGGCATCCAGACCATGACAATGTCACCGTCGAGCAGATCATCAAGACTTCCTCTGGCAATGCAGCCAATGCGCAGAAACTGCTGCAGGCAGCGATTCCTGCCATCCTGAGCGATACAACAGGACCATCCTGCGCCTGCCATCATGCATTGGATTTCGCCATCATCACAGCACCTGATGCGAGAGATCCCGAAATGATGAAGAAACTGGATGCCGTTGCAGGACGGGTACTCAAAGGATAAAGATGTCTTCAACAGCTCACAGCCAACTGATTGAAACCAGCCGGGCATTGGTTGCCAATGGCATCAACAGGGGTTCAAGCGGCAACATCAGCCTCCGCTGTGAACAGGGTTTCTATATCACGCCAAGTGGCATTGAGCCCCGTTTCATGACACAAGAAGACATCTGCCTGATGGATATGGCTGGCAACCTGCTTGAAGGCATCAAGCCAAGCAGTGAATGGCGGATGCATCGGGATGCCTATCTGAAACGCCCGGATATCCATGCGGTCATCCATACCCATTCAACCTTTGCGACCACGGTCGCCTGCATGGAACATGCTGTTCCCCCTTTCCACTACATGATTGCAGTCACCGGAAACAACACCATTCCATGTGCACCCTATGCCCTGTTCGGCACACAGGAACTCTCTGATGCCGCACTGAACGCATTGGGCAATGGCTACGCCTGCCTGCTTGCACATCACGGCATGCTTGTTGCAGGCTATAACCTCGACCACGCACTGGCAGTCACCACCGAAGCAGAATCCCTCTGTGAACAGTACTGGCGCATCTTACAGACTGGCAACGTACCTCTGCTTACCGATGACCAGATGACAGCTGTCCACGAAAAATTCAAAAACTATTTCAAGCGATAACAAGGAGCCATACCATGGCGAAACAACTCACAGATTTCATCCGCACCATCCCTGACCATCCGAAGAAAGGCATCATGTTCCGGGACATCACCACCCTGCTCAATGATCCTGAAGGTCTGAAAATGGCAGTCGACCAGCTGGTTGCCCGCTACAAAGGACAGAAAATCGACCGCATTGCCGCCATCGAATCCCGTGGCTTTGTGATGGGTGCACCGATGGCCTACCTGATGAACGCAGGTCTGGTACTCATCCGCAAGAAAGGCAAACTGCCTGGCGATGTCATCGCAGAAGACTATGACCTCGAATATGGCAGCAACACCATTGAAATCCATATCGACGCCATCAAACCCGGTGAACGCATCCTCATTGTCGATGACCTGATTGCAACCGGTGGTACTGCTGAGGCAGCTGTTAAACTCATCCGCCGCTGTGGTGGTGAAGTTGTCGAATGCGCATTCATGGTTGATCTGCCAGACCTGAAAGGCAAAGAAAAACTGGCGGCAATCGGATGCCCATCTTTTGCCCTCTGCGAATTCGAAGGGGACTGAAATGGGCAATCATGTTGAAACCCTGCGCTGGAACGGCAGCCAGATTGAGATGATTGACCAGCGCCTGCTGCCTAAACAGATTGAATATCCAGCCTATGACTCCGCACAGGGCGTTGCCGATGCCATCCGCACCATGGTTGTCCGTGGAGCTCCTGCTATCGGTGTCGCAGCAGCTTATGGCGTCGCACTGGAAGCAAAACGCCTTGCCAATGAACCAGCCGATGTTTTCGCAGAGAAAATGGAAACCGGCTTCAAAGCACTGGCGGCAAGCCGCCCAACCGCAGTGAACCTCTTCTGGGCGCTCGACCGTATGCGCAGGCTCTGGTCTGACAGCAAATCCCTGCCTCAGGCTGAACTGGCAGACCGTCTGCTTCAGGAAGCGCACATCATTCTCGATGAAGATATCCAGATCAACCGCAGAATGGGTGCCTATGGCGCAACCCTGCTTGAAGATGGTATGACTGTCCTGACCCACTGCAATGCTGGAGCACTGGCAACTGC
>CAZHQM010000016.1:8164-18662 GCA_964534155.1 uncultured Oxalobacter sp. | reverse complement strand
GCTCAGACATTGCCTTGTCTCTCGCCTCTTTCGGCATCTTGGCAGCCGTGATTTTCTTCTCAAGCTCTTCAAAGTCCGCACCATCTTCGCCCTCACCGAGCTCTTTCTGGATCGCCTTGACCTGCTCATTGAGATAATATTCGCGCTGGGATTTTTCCATCTGGCGCTTGACCCTGCCGTGGATGCGTTTTTCAACCTGCATGATGTCAAGCTCACCTTCAATCTGTTCCAGCAGATATTCAAGGCGGTCAGCAATGCTGTTGGTTTCCAGGATGGTCTGTTTCTGTTCCAGTTTCAGTGGCAGATGTGCTGCAACTGTATCCGCAAAACGTCCATGTTCCGCAATGGATGACAGGGATGCAGCAACTTCTTTTGGAATCTTCTTATTCAGTTTGACATACTGGTCAAACTGTTCAATCACAGCACGTTTAAGCGCTTCCATTTCAGGTGCACTGTTGCTGGAAGATGCCTCTGCAACGACATCTGCATACAGACAGTTCTCATCTGCGGTGACGCCTTTAATGCGTGCACGGCAGATACCTTCGACCAACACCTTGACTGTACCATCAGGCAGTTTCAGCATCTGAAGCAGATTAGCCTGACAGCCAACTTCATAGATATCTTCAAGGGCTGGATCATCTTTTGCTGCGGTTTTCTGAGCCGCCAGCATAATAATCTTGTCAGTTTCCATGGCCTTTTCAAGCGCACGGATGGACTTGGCACGTCCAACAAACAGCGGAATGACCATGTGCGGGAAGACAACCACATCCCTCAGGGGAAGCAATGGCAGTCTGGACTGCTGAATTTCATTTGAAGTCATTTCGATTACCTTATTCAATATTCATTATGCCGATGTTGGGGTGTTTTCTGGAATTACAAGACCCAACAGTCATTTTTTCTCAGGCAATGCTGACCATTGCCTGAGACAGGGGTATTCCGAGTCTAGGGAATATGAATAAACAGGAAAATCAATTTTCCTTGTAGAGGATTTCAGGAGCTTTTCCGTCAGTCACGGTTTCCTTACCGATAACCACACGGGCAACGTTCTTTTCACTTGGCAGATCAAACATCAGATCCAACAACAGATTTTCCATAATGGAACGCAAGCCACGGGCTCCTGTTTTACGCTGCAATGCCTTTGCAGCAATTGCATGGAGGGCATCTTCCTTGATTTCCAATTCTGCGCCTTCCATTTCGAGCAGTTTTGCATATTGCTTGACCAAAGCATTCTTAGGCTTGACGAGAATCTCGATCAGCGCCTCCTCGGTCAGGTTCTGAAGAACAGCAACAACCGGCAGTCGACCAATCAGTTCAGGAATCAGACCGAACTTGACAAGATCTTCCGGCTCGACATCGAGCATCAGCTTGCTTTCATTCAGATTTTCCTTGCTCTTTACATCCGCAGAGAAGCCAATACCGCCTTTTTCAGTTCGATTCTGGATAATCTTGGAAAGCCCATCGAATGCCCCACCACAGATGAACATGATGTTGGCTGTATCGACCTGGATGAAATCCTGTCCAGGATGTTTGCGACCGCCCTGTGGCGGGATAGAGGCAACAGTTCCTTCGACCAGTTTCAGCAATGCCTGCTGGACGCCCTCACCTGATACATCGCGTGTAATGGACGGATTGTCAGATTTACGGGAAATCTTATCGATTTCATCGATATAGACGATACCACGCTGTGCCTTTTCCACATCGTAATCACAGTTCTGCAGCAGCTTCTGGATAATGTTCTCGACATCCTCGCCGACATACCCTGCCTCAGTCAGTGTTGTTGCGTCTGCGATTGCGAAAGGAACATTGAGCATTCTTGCCAATGTCTGGGCAAGCAGGGTTTTCCCTGAGCCTGTTGGACCAACAAGCAGGATATTGCTTTTTGCCAGTTCAACATCGCCATCTACCCGGCCACCAAAATATTTCAGGCGTTTGTAATGGTTATAGACTGCAACCGAGAGGATTTTCTTTGCCTGTTCCTGACCAATGACATACTGATCCAGCAACGCACAGATTTCACGTGGGGTCGGCAGTTTTTCCCCTAGCTGTTTCCGCGCCTCTTCTTCTGCATTTTCTTTGATAATCGTGCTGCACTGCTCTATGCATTCATTGCAGATATAGACTGAATCACCTTCAATCAACTGCTTGACTTCATTTTTTGCCTTTCCGCAGAAAGAGCAACAAAGCATTGTTTCAGGGGTAGAGTTATTTTCCGACATGTTTTTCCTGTGCAATCTACGAATATCTGTTTCTACCAGAGGGAGAAACCTGTTAAATTCTTACACTATCCTGTGCAAAAAAAGCCCGAACACAAGGTCCAGGCTTTCATCGACTTATATAAGCTGTTGGTTAGACACGCTTAGTCAGAACCTCGTCTATCAGACCATAGGCTTTTGCTTCATCAGCCGACATGAAATTGTCGCGCTCTGTATCCCTCGCAATCTCATCAAGAGTTCTACCAGTATTGTCCGCCAGAATACCATTGAGGCGTTCACGGAGATACAGGATTTCCTTCGCATGAATCTCGATGTCAGTTGCCTGACCATGCGCACCACCAGATGGCTGATGGATCATGATTCGGGAATTAGGCAGAGAGAAGCGTTTTCCCTTTGCGCCGGCCGCCAACAAGAATGCTCCCATTGAAGCAGCCAACCCGGTACACAAGGTGGAGACCTGCGGTTTGATAAACTGCATGGTGTCATAAATCGCCATACCTGCAGTCACCGAACCGCCAGGTGAATTGATGTAAAGGGAGATGTCCTTGTCCGGATTCTCGCTTTCCAAGAAAAGCAGCTGGGCAACAATCAGATTGGCACTTTCATCTGTGACTGGGCCAACCAGAAAGATGATGCGTTCCTTCAGCAGACGGGAATAGATATCATAGGCACGCTCCCCACGGCCGCTCTGTTCAACGACCATCGGTACCATACCAAGCATTTCTGTCCCTAATGCTGAATCTCGAAACTGTGCCATCTGTTTTCCTGTACTTCTCAAAAATCCGGATTACACCCAATTACATCTGCTGAGCCATCAGGTCTTCAAAAGGAACTGCTTTTTCAGTTACTTTCGCTTTGGAGAAGACATATTCAACAGCGTTTTCTTCCATCAGAATATTTTCCAGTTCACGACGACGGTTTGCGTCGTTCATGTAGTAATCGATGACGGACTGTGGCTGCTGATAGCTGGATGCGATTTCTTCAGCACGTTCTTTCAGCTGTTCTGGTTTGACATCCAGGATGTTGTCTTTCATCAGTTCACCCAGGAGCAGGCTGAGACGGACACGGGATTCTGCCTGTGCCTTGAACATGTCACGAGGCATATCATCGTTTTTGTGTTCTGGGTTACGCATTTCCAGATCACGGCGGGTGAATTCGATGAGATCATCGATTTCCTTTTCAATCATTGCCTTAGGAATATCGAATTCGTTTGCCTTGACCAGTTCAGCGAATACATACTGTTTGTTCAGGGATGCGATACGGTTCTTGATTTCGCGGACCAGGTTCTTCTTGATGTCTTCACGCAGTTTTTCTGCACCACCTTCGGTTACGCCGAGCTGCTTGCAGAATTCAGCGGTCAGTTCTGGCAGCTGGGTCAGTTCAACGCCTTTGAGGGTAACAGTGAATTCAGCGGTCTTACCTGCAACATCTGCACCATGGTAGTTTTCTGGGAATGGCAGAGGGAAAGTCTTGGATTCGCCAACTTTCAGACCAACAATCGCATTTTCGAATTCTGGCAGCATACGTTTTTCACCGAGAACAAATGGGAAACCATCTGCTTTACCGCCAGCGAATTCAACGCCATCAATCTTGCCAACGAAGTCGATGGTGACGCGGTCACCGTTTTCTGCAACAGCATCGTCACCCTTAGGTGCATAGGTTGCCTGACGTTTTCTCAGGATATCGATGGTTCTTTCAACATCAACATCGGTAACTTCACAAGTGGATTTTTCAAGTTCCATTGCGGACAGATCATTGATCTTGACTTCAGGAACAACTTCGAAAGTTGCATAGAACTGGACATTGCCTTCTGGAACATCGTCAGTCTTTGCGTCAATTTCAGCTGGACCAGCCAGAACCAGTTTGTTTTCAGCAACAGCTTCGTTCAGAGCCTTGTTGATTCTTTCATTGATGACATCATTATGAATCTGCGCACCGTACATCTGGCCAACCATCTTCAGAGGTACTTTACCAGGACGGAAACCAGCTGTTCTTGCGGTACGTGCACGTACTTTCAGGCGTTTTTCAACTTCAGCACTAATTTCAGCAATAGGGAGGGTAAGAACAACCCGTTTTTCAAGCTTTTCCAGATTTTCTACAGCGTATGCCATTGTGTATTCCAAATAAATTTGATCCCGAAATCCAGTCCGGAATATTCAGGACCGTTTTCTATCCGTTAAAAAAACAAAATCTGCCTTTCCTGATACGCCCAATGCATGCACCAAGCCCAGAGAAATGGCAATCATCCATAAAAACAATCCTACATTTTAGCTGAAATTGATAGGATTCCGCAAAATTCTGTGCATTTTCATTGAAAAAACAGGCTATCTTGGCAAAAAACACGGTATTACCCACCTTTTACCAGCCAATCTCGCCATCTTTTCTCCGACTCCTGTTTGTTGCCAGTTTCCTTTTGGATTAAAATTTTATGTTTACCCAATTTGGTTGGCACGTTAAACCAGTGAGATTCTGCTCGCTGGGGGGATTGCCCCAGCCATATAAAAATCAATAAGGAATGAGAAATGGAAACAAACAATAATCTGCCAATTGAAGCTGATGCAGTGATTGTCGGCGCAGGTCCTGTTGGTCTGTTTCAGGTATTTGAACTGGGTCTCCTCGAAATCAAGGCTCATGTTATCGACTCCCTGCCTGTTGTTGGCGGTCAGTGCATCGAGCTGTATCCAGACAAACCAATCTACGATATTCCTGCCGCTCCATCCGTCACCGGTGTTGAGTTGACCAACAATCTGATGAAACAGATTGAGCCATTCAAACCAACATTCCATCTGGGTCAGGAAGTCATCAAAGTAGAAAAACGCGAGGATGAACGCTTTGATGTTGAAACATCCATCGGCACCAAGTTCATTGCCAAGACTGTATTCATCGCAGCTGGTGTTGGTGCATTCCAGCCAAGAGCACTGCCAGTAGATGACATTGCCCAATTCAATGATTCCCAGCTTTTCTATCGGGTCAAGGACCCTGAGGCTTTCCGTGGCAAAAACCTGGTCATCTGTGGCGGGGGTGACTCTGCACTGGACTGGACGCTGAAACTGGTTGATATCGCAGAATCTGTCATCCTGCTCCACCGTCGCGAGGAATACCGTGCGACACCAGCATCTGTCGCCAAGATGAAAGAACTCTGTGAAGATTTCCGTATGCAGGCGTTGACTGGTCAGGTTACCGGGTTTGAATCCAAAGACGGCAAACTGACTGAAATCAAGGTCTCTGGGCTGGACGGTGTTACCCGACGGATTCCACTTGATGCGCTGCTGGTTTTCTTCGGGCTTTCTCCAAAACTGGGACCAATTGAAACCTGGGGACTGGAAATCGACCGCAGACAGATTGTTGTTGATACCGAAAAGTTCATGACAAACATTCCAGGTATTTTTGCTGTCGGCGACATCAATGTCTATCCAGGCAAGAAAAAACTGATTCTGTCTGGCTTCCATGAAGCAGCGCTGGCTGCCTTTGCGGCAGCGCCTTTTGTGTTCCCGAAAAAACGGGTTCATCTGCAGTACACAACCACCTCCCCTAAACTGCATAAGGTATTGGGCGTGGAATCCCCTGTTTTTGACTAATCTGTTTTTTTCCTGTAAAAAGCTGGCAACCTGTATGACGAGTTGCCAGCTTTTTGTTTGGGAAAACCCATGAATCATCCAACACTGCCACCAGCAGAATCTTTGACCGAGAAGATTCTTGACCTGCTCCCTCAGACACAATGTACAAATTGTGGTTATGCATCATGCAGGTCTTATGCAGAAGCGATTGCCAATCAAGAAGCAGATATCAATCACTGCGCAACAGGTGGGCAGCAGGGCATCAGCAGATTGGCAAAACTGCTCAATGTTGAAGAACTGCCATTGAATACCACTTATGGCAATGAGTCTCCCCGCTCGACTGCCATCATCAATGAAGAGGCCTGCATTGGGTGCACCATCTGCATCCGTATGTGCCCAACAGATGCCATCATCGGCGCCAGAGGCATGATGCATAACATTGCTGAGAATTTCTGCACGGGATGCGGCATCTGTGTCCCTCGATGCCCATTGGATGCTATTTCTCTGCAGAATGTCTCTGGAGATCGCACTGGGTGGGATGCATGGTCTGTTGAACAGGCAACTGAGGCCAGACAGCGACATGAACGTAAACTGGCAAGATTGCTGGGCAACACAGACAGCACTTCATCTGCATCAACGGAAGACAACATCTCATCTGAACAGTCCGATAAGAAGAAAGCTGATATTGTCAGCAAAGCCATTGCACGCGCACGGATGCGGTTAGCCAAATATGGCATTCCAGACAGAGATCCGCGCACAGCAGAGAAATAAAAATCGTGGCATGATGATGCCATTAGCAATTTTCTCTACCATGCAATCATGTCACCAGAAAAAGTCATCCAGATTCTTGAACGGTTAAAAGCCGAACGACCAGACCCACGCTCTGAGTTGATATTCAACACCCCTTATGAATTACTGGTGGCTGTGATGCTTTCAGCGCAGGCGACCGATGCCTCTGTCAATAAAGCAACTGAGAGACTCTATCCTGTTGCCAATACTGCAGAACAGATGGTTGCACTGGGAATCGATGGTTTGAAGGAATATGTAAAAACCATCAATCTTTACCCGACAAAAGCCAAGAATATCATCCGCATGTCTGAAATCCTGTTGGAAAAACATGGTGGAAATGTACCTGACAACCAGGATGACCTTGTTGCTCTGCCAGGTGTCGGCAGAAAAACTGCAAATGTTGTACTCAATGTCGCTTTCAATCAGCAAACGATGGCTGTTGACACCCATATTTTCAGGGTTTCAAACCGAACAGGCATTGCGCCTGGGAAAAATGTGCTGGATGTGGAAAAGAATCTGTTGGCAACAATACCTGAACAGTACCTGCTGAATGCGCATCATTGGCTGCTGTTGCATGGCCGATATGTCTGCAAGGCAAAGTCTTTTCAATGCAGCCAATGCCCTCTGAATGACTTATGCGAATTCCCAGACAAAACAGGCTATGCCAACTGACATAGCCTGCCAGGTACTTTTTTTGTTCAGGAATCAGCCCATCCGACGGCGGGACATGACTCCCTGCCCTGCCCTAGGACCACGTGGACGCTGATTGGCACCACGCCCCTTTGGTCCATTCCGTTCAGTGCCGGCATACCCGAAAGAGGTCTGCAAAGGATCAGGTTGGCGGTTTTCTCCCTGCTGTCTGCGGGAAGATGGTCGCCCTGCTTTTCCTTCAGAACGCTGTGGGCGTTCACTGCCCCCATTTTTTCTCGGACCTGCAACTGGCCTTCTCCCAGTGCGTGCGCGGGAATCTTCAGAAGATTTATTCGGTTCGAGCCCGCACAGACGCAGGAGATCACGGACATCATTAGGCTCCAGCTCCTCCCAGCGGCCTCGCTTCAGATTCTTTGGCAAGCTCAGAGAGCCATAACGGGTGCGGATCAGACGGGAAACTGTCAGACCGACTGCTTCAAACATGCGTCTGACTTCACGGTTACGACCTTCACCAATGGTCACACGATACCAGCGGTTGACGCCTTCACCACCACCATCAACAATCTTTGTAAACTGCCCAGGACCATCGCCCAGATCAACGCCAGCCAGGAGCTTCTGTCGAGATGGCTCATCCAGCTCACCAAGTGTGCGAGCTGCATATTCACGGTCGATGTTATAGCGTGGATGCATCAAACGGTTTGCAAGGTCCCCAGAGTTTGTGAAAAGCAGGAGACCTTCTGTATTGAAGTCCAAGCGACCGACAGCAAGCCATTTACTGTTTCGCAGATTTGGCAGACCATCAAAGACAGATGGGCGCTTTTCTGGATCATCACGGCTCACAATTTCACCTGCAGGTTTGTGATAAATCAATACCTTAGGCAATGCCTTTGCCACTCTCCGCTGGATCAGTCTGCCATTGAAACGGACCTGATCGGTTGGCAGGATGCGCTGTCCGATATGAGCAGGCTCACCATTGACTGAGACACGCCCAGCAATGATAAGTTCTTCCATATCTCGGCGGGAACCAAGCCCTGCCTCAGCCAAGACCTTATGGAGTTTTGGTGCATCATCCTCTGCCGTCAATTCACGTTTGGCTTTCTTTGGCTTCGCCACAGGCTTCTGGGATTGGTCACTGTTTTCCTGATCAAACGCATCAGAGGTCACGTAGCTGAAAACATCTTCGGACTTGCCCCTACCTGCCGATTTTGTACCTCGCGCTTGATTACGTTTCTGTCCAGTCGGTTTAACAGCCTTTTCAGATGCTTTTCCAGTTTTTTTGCCAGCTTTAGCATTTGCCCCAGGCTTTCGTGCTACCGGCTTCTTCGCCTCAGGCATAGCTTCAGATGCCTTGGCTTCAAATTCTTCGCTCATTCTGCTTAATTTCCATTTGTAATGACGCATGAAGCGTTGGAAACTTCATGCCATGATTCTTTTTACTCGTCTGACTCAAACGATTCCGCAAGATCCAGTTCTGGCTGCGCCAGATCCGCCTCACGCAGATCCTGCAATGGCGGTAATTCTTTCAATGACTGCAGTCCTAAATCATCCAGAAACTGCGATGTTGTTGCCAACAAGGCTGGTCTGCCAGGAACATCTCGATGCCCAACAACTTCAATCCACCCGCGCTCCTCAAGCGTCCTGATAATCTGGGTATTAACCGCAACACCTCGGATCTGTTCGATATCACCGCGGGTCACGGGCTGGCTATAGGCAATGATTGCCAATATTTCCATTGTTGCACGGCTGTAATGGGCGGGCTTTTCCTGTCTTAGCCGGTCAAAATAAGGTTTCAGCTCTGCCCGGCTCTGAAAACGCCAACCATCAGGCAGGCTGATCAGTTCAAGACCTTTATCTGCCCATTCGTATTGAATGTCATGCAGCAACAGCCGGCAACGCTGTTCTGTCATAGGCATTGCCTGATTCTCTTTTCTGCCAATGAAAAGATCATCTGTGTCAACAAACAGCCGAACGAGGTCATGCAAAGGTACAGGCTCCTGTGCACATAACAGGACTGCCTCGAGGATTTTCTTTTCCTCTTCAATCTTCATAGATTTTGGAAAAACCGTAGGAACAGTATTTCTCTGATGCCTTTTTCAGGCAGATTACACTGCCCGCATCAGATTCAGGAATTTTCAGGATGATTCCTAATCGCTAGCACTGGCATTCATCACCAGTATCCGATTTTCTGGACTGTTATCTGATGTCATCTGAAATCAATGGCAAGAATGTAAACATTACCGCATCTATTGTCCAGCAGAAATTGGGCCTTTATCGAAATATTTTCTGATGCCGTTGCTTTTTCTCTTTCAATTTACATAAGCGCTCTGCCAGAGACGATATTTCAGAAAACCTGATTGCATAGAACCATAGTCAGGCAATCTCCTTATAATATGAGGGAATTGCTGATTAATCTCTTTGCCAATCTATGAACCAGTCTGCCAGTATCCTGAACAAAGGCTTATTTTTCCTGCTGTTGATTGCCTGCCTGACGCCATGGATTTCCATTCCTGTGGCATTGTTCATCGGGCTTGCCCTTGCTGTTTTCTGGAAGAACCCATTTCCTGACCTGAGTAAAAAGGTATCCAAATACCTGCTTCAGGCATCGGTTGTCGGGCTAGGTTTTGGCATGAATCTTTTTGAAGCCCTCAAAGCGGGCAAAGAAGGCATTATTTTTACGATTGTGTCCGTCTTTGGGGTACTGGCTTTTGGTGTCATACTTGGCAAATTGCTGAAACTGGATAAAAGCATTGCTTACCTGATTTCGACAGGCACAGCAATCTGTGGAGGCAGTGCTATCGCAGCGGTTGCTCCGATTATCAAGGCAAAAGATACTGAGATTTCAGTATCGATTGGCACGGTCTTCATCCTGAATGCCATCGCCCTTTTTGTTTTTCCTCCTTTGGGGCACTACTTTGACCTGTCCCAGACACAGTTTGGTACTTGGGCTGCGATTGCGATTCATGATGTTTCATCTGTTGTCGGTGCTGGTGCTGCATACGGTGAGGATGCGCTGAAGATTGCGACAACCATCAAACTGACCCGTGCCTTATGGATCATCCCTGTTGCCATTGTGACTTCTATTTTCTTCAAACAGAAATCTGAAAAAATCTATAAGCCATGGTTCATCCTGCTTTTTGCGGTTGCAATGGTTATCAACACTTTCATGCCTCTGCCGGAACAGTTTACCCAAGGTATTCTCTGGCTGGCAAAGAAAGGGTTTGCTGTCACCCTCTTCCTGATTGGCACCAGTCTTTCCATCTCGGTTATTAAAACCGTTGGCATCAAAGC
>CAZHQM010000016.1:7932-8154 GCA_964534155.1 uncultured Oxalobacter sp. | reverse complement strand
ATCAAAGCCATTCTGCTGGGAATGGTACTTTGGATCAGCATTTCTGCCGCCACCTTTGCAGTCATTACCATTTTCTAAATCTTTCATCCAATGAAAATCGCCACCTGGAATGTCAATTCACTGAATGTCCGTCTGCCGCATGTCCTGAAATGGCTGGAGTTGAATCCTGTCGACATTCTGTGCTTACAGGAAACAAAACTGGTCAATGACAAATTCCCAGTC
>CAZHQM010000016.1:2449-7922 GCA_964534155.1 uncultured Oxalobacter sp. | reverse complement strand
TGATTGAAACAGGATGGCGGAGTATTTTCAATGGCCAGAAAACTTACAATGGCGTTGCCATTCTCTCTAAAGAGCCAGCAACGGATATTGTCAAAGACAATCCGCTTTTTCCTGATGAACAGAAACGGATTATTGCCGCAACATTTGGCGATGTGCGGGTCATAAACCTCTATATACCCAATGGACAGTCTATTGAATCGGATAAGTACCAGTACAAGATTGACTGGCTGAGGTCTTTGTATCGCTGGCTTCAGGATGAACTGGCGAAATATCCAAACCTGATTCTTTTAGGCGACTTCAATATTGTTGTGGAAGACCGGGATATTTATGACCCTGTCAGTTTTGCTGGCAATGTGCCGATGACGGATCTCGAGCGAACCGCATTTTCTGCATTGCAGGAATTGGGCTTTGTTGATGCATTCCGGTTATTTGAACAGCCCGAGAAAACTTACAGCTGGTGGGATTACCGAGAACTTGGTTTTCCACTGAATAAAGGGATGCGGATTGACCATATCCTGCTATCCAAACCACTGGCTGAACGCTGCGTATCCTGCTCAGTTGATAAAGCCCCCAGAAAATGGGAACGCCCTTCTGATCATGCACCGATGATGGCAGAACTTGAAATTGATATTGCACAGAATCAGCCGACAGTATAATGTCTTATGACATTTCGTTTTACCGCAATGAGGAATTCACGTGATTGACCTGTCTCAGACAAAACCACTTGGTGCAGGTGCTCATCGCAGTTGCTATCCGCACCCTGAAAATAAAAACCTCTGCATTAAAGTCCTACATGATGCGACAAAAAATGAGTTACGAAGCATCAAATATGAAATGCGGTATTACAGCCACATCAACAGCTACCTGAAAGACTGGACCAGTATTCCCAGATACTATGGCATTGTCGAAACCGATATTGGGCCGGGTTATGTCTTTGATATGATTCTGGATTATGACGGACAGACATCCACCATGCTTGATGATGTCATGGAAGCATGTGACTCATCTGAGCAGGCAAGCAAGATTGTTGATCTCATCCTGCAATTGAAGAAATATATCCGGGACAACCATATCCTGACGATGACATTGAGTCCCCACAATATTCTCTGTCAACGCACATCAGAAATGACCATGATTCCCGTCATCTGTGACAACCTTGGGAGGAATTCAGTAATCCCTTGGTCACATTGGTTCACCTCTATCGGCGATAGCAGCCAGCAGAAACGCTGGGAAAAGTTTATCAAACTGCCACTTGTTGCCCGATTCCTCGACAGATATGGGATTGACGGTAAGGCTTTGATTGCTTGAAATACCAGCCCTGCATCTTATTGCAATGCTATTCTGCTAGAATAGCATTCTGAATAATTGGGGGTTTTCGTCTCTTATGACTGAGCCGCAGTGAAAATAAGACTTTTGTTGCCTTATTCCTATGTTTGAAAAATTTAAAAACCTTCGATTTGTCTTGAACTATCGAAGAATGTGGCCATTTGTCAAACCGTATTGGTTTAGGGCACTCGTAGCCATGCTCATCTGCCTTCCAATTGGCTCCTTGGATGCAGTTATTGCATGGAGTCTGAAACCTTTTATGGATGGTGTCTTAATCAAAGACACGGCAACATCAAATTCTGTATGGCAGGTTCCAGTTTTTATCGTTGGATTTACGATCTTCCAAGGAATTCTCAACTATCTGGCAGCCTATCTGAATACATGGCTAGGCACCCATATTTCCAATGATTTAAAACAAACCCTTTTCAATAAGCTTCTAGCTTTTGAACCTGCGTTTTTTGATACCAGAAACTCTGGCGAAATCGTTACACGATTCAATGGCGATGCCAATACGGCATGTGCCGGCTTACTGGACAATCTGAGGCAATTTGTTTCGCGCTTTTTCTCTTCGATTACACTCATCGGGGTGCTGATCTACAATTCTTGGCAATTATCCCTCATTGCTATCATTGTTTTGGGAGCGACCTTTTACCCGGTTACCCGTGTCCGCAACATGATTAAAAAAGTTATCCGTCAAAGCGTTAATATCAGCGGGCAGACTATTACCCTAATGAATGAAACATTTGCCGGGAATAAGACCATTACTGCGTATAACTATCAATCGAAACAACAAGAAAAATTTGCAGGGGTCATGAAGGACCTTTTCCGCAATTCTATGAAGACAACCCAACGGACTGCATGGCTGACCCCTCTCATGCATATCACAACATCTTTGGGTATTGCTGCAGCAATCGCATATGGCTCACATCTGATTGTGACAGAACAATTGACCCCTGGTGGCTTTGTTTCTTTTATTGCCGCGCTCCTCATGCTCTACAACCCACTCAAACACATCGGCAATACCTATAACAAAGTGGAATTCTCTTTCATGGCAATCGAACGTTGCTTTGAACTTCTTAATCAACCTCCTGCCATCCAAAGCAAAGAAAACGCAGAAGAATTACGCTCTGTCCAGAACACCATTGAATTTGAACATGTCAATTTTGGCTATAAACCCGGTTCTCTTGTACTGAAGGATATCAACCTACAGGTTCCAGTCGGAAAAAGTGTCGCATTAGTCGGCAACTCTGGTGGTGGGAAATCAACCATCGTCAATCTGATTCCCCGCTTCTATGATATCCAATCGGGTAACATCAAAATCGATGGAATCGATATTCGAGACATGACACTCGAAAGCCTGAGAAACAAAATTGCCGTTGTGTTCCAAGACAACTTCCTGTTCGATGGCACTATTCGAGACAATGTCAAAATCGGTAAACCAGATGCAACAGATGAAGAAATTATGCAAGCCCTTGAAATGGCTTATCTGACTGATTTCATCCAGTCTCAACAGCTTGGGCTCGATACCCGGATCGGAGAACGAGGGGTGCTGCTTTCTGGGGGGCAGAAGCAACGAGTCGCCATTGCACGAGCTTTCATCAAAAACGCACCAATCATTATTCTCGATGAAGCGACCTCTGCATTGGATAACAAATCCGAGGTGGTTGTCCAGAAGGCGATTGAAAACCTGATGAAAAACCGCACTGTTTTTGTTATTGCCCACAGACTCTCGACGGTCCGAAATGCAGACAAGATTGTTGTCATTAACGAGGGCGAAATTGTTGAAACTGGCACTCATCATGAACTGATGCAGATTGATAGCGGTGTCTATCGTGCACTCTACAACACCCAATTCCAGAAGGGATTACAAGATCAGCAACTGTCCCAGCCCGATGAAATCTCTGCTGAACAACCAGAAAAAGTAGAACCTGTCATTAATCCATCTCAGGACATTGCCGGACAACCTACCTGATAAGTTTATCTGCGAAGATAATGAAACGTTTCCGTTCGAAATTCAGCTTCGATGAAAAGGCTGATGGGCATTTTTTCTACTATATCTGTAATGCCATCATCACTGCACTGATTGGCACACTGATTCTCTGCCGAAATCTATCTGTTTTCGGCACAACAGATTGGGGAATTGGTGATTACCTGTATTTTGGTATTTATGGCGTTGCCTGGTATGGATTCTGGCTTCTGATTGCCAGTCTCCCTGCCTATTTTCTGCATCGTTTCAAATTCCGAAAAACTGGACTGACCATCCAATTCATCCTGAACAGTGCTCTCCTAATATTCTTCACTGCAGATACTTTCGTCTACAACCTGTTCCGTCTCCACCCCAATATGGCCATGATCCAGATGACTTTTTTGGGCGGAGGACAGATTGTAAAGTTTTCATTCGGCATGATTCTGCAGACTATCGTACTGACTATTGTTATGCTTGCGCTGGCGGGTAGCTGTATGTATGCAGCCCGTAGAATCAGCAGTAAATGGCAACGACCTAAAACGGCATTCATCACGCTCTTGGGCATTTTTATTCTTTCACAACTGATTTATGGCTTTGCCTTTGCATTCCATAAACAGAATCTGACTGCTGTCAGTGATGTTATGCCATTGAATAAACCACTGACATTCAATCGTCTTCTCATCCGTTGGAAGATTGTTGATCCTAATACCGTTAACGCTAACTCTCTTAACCTGCAGAATGGCAAAGGCAAAATGGCATATCCACTGAATCCATTAGATTGCAGTGGGCAGAGCAAACCTTATAACATTGTATTCATCTATGTTGACGCCCTGCGCGCAGATATGGTCACACCAGATGTCATGCCTAATGCCTATGCATTTGGACAGGACAACATCCGATTCAAAGACCATATCTCTGGCGGTATCAACACACGTCATGGCATCTTTACACTCTTTACGGGGCTTCCTGGCTCATACTGGCAGAAGGCGCTTGCCACCAGAACGCCATCCATCCTGATTCAGGCACTTCAGCAGAAACAGTATGCTATTCAGGCATTCACTGGGGCAGGTCTGACCATGCCTGAATTCAACAAGACTGTTTTCTCTGGTGTTGAGAATCTCCGTATTACTCCACGGGGTGAAAAAGTCTATCAACGCGATGACAATGCTGTGGAAGATTTCATCGCATGGCATGGCAAACTGCCTGCTGATAAACCATTCTTCAGCTTCATCTTCTTTGATAATGTCCATGCTTATGACTTCCCAGAAAATGCAGAACACACGGTATTCAAACCATACTGGGAAGAAGTCAACAACATGGCACTCAACAGCGACTTTGACCCAACCCCATATCTGAACCGCTACAAGAATGCGGTCCATTATGCTGACATCAATGTTGGCAAAGTGCTGGCTTACCTTAAACAGCAAAAACTGTTAGACAACACCATCATTGTGGTCAGTTCAGACCATGGTGAAGAATTCAACGACAGCAAACAGAATTACTGGGGGCATAACGGTAACTTCATGGAATATCAGGCAAAAGTGCCGATGATTATCCATTGGCCGGGCAAAGGCAAAGGTGAAATCAATTATCGGACCTCTGGACTTGATATGGCACCAACCCTGCTGCCACAGGCATTGGGCTGTAAAAACCCGACCACCGATTATTCTGTTGGCACACCACTCTTTACTCAAGAAAACCGTAGGAACTGGGTCTATGTCAGCAACTACAGTCAGGATGCCTTCATTGAACCAAACCGCATCATTCTGATTAACCAGGCTGGTGCTATGCAGCTCTTAGACAAGAACTATCAACCGGCAACAGACACAAGCGCTCCAGCTTTCATGCAAACGATTCTGGAAGAAAGTTCAAAATATTTACGGAAGTAGCTCTCTTAACAAACAGAAACGGGGGCAGATTGTATGACAATCTGCCCCCGTTTCATTTACAAAACCGATTATTTACCCACAGTATCAGGATCAATATTGAATTTCTGGAGGAATTCTTTCACCGAAGGCGTTTTCATGAATGCTTTCCAACGTCTTTCCTGTTTTCGATGACAGAGGAAAGTAAACCACCTTGTCAGCGGAATCCCAGCTCTTTCTCCAAGATTGTCACAGGCAACAGCCCGATATTCATCAGGTCCGATTTTCTGGCAGAGGATGTTGTATGACTGAAGTG
>CAZHQM010000016.1:0-2439 GCA_964534155.1 uncultured Oxalobacter sp. | reverse complement strand
TGGTAATGTCTGGATTTCGTTATCATGCAGATACTGCTTTAAATTGCGAAAAATCCCCAAGATTTTCTGAGCTTCTTCTTGTGTCTTACATTCGCGCATCAGCTTCTGCAAGGTCGGAGCAGGCGTTCCATCATAATTCTTGATCAAATCATAGACATACCCTGTTCCGACGTCTGTCTGAACCTGTCCATAATAACGGGGCACACCACTCCAGTCTTTAAGGCTGCGATCAAGCACCTCGTAATATTTCAGTTCCCGAACGATTTCTTTCTTCGCACTGGTCGATGCATTGTAGATAACCTTGATACATCTGCTTGGATCTTCTGGATGTGGGAAACACTTACGATGCGCTCCCTTACCAAACGGCTCTAAATCTGAAACTGTAATGATTTTCTCAGCCATGCCTCTGACTTTCATAATAAAAAATATCTTTTAATTATAGCCCATGAGTTGCAGGACTCCTGCTCATTGGGTAGGATACACATCATCCTACTTTTCATCTTTATAGATTGCTGATTTCATCATGGCAAATATTCAACCTGTCATCTTATGTGGTGGATCTGGCACCCGACTTTGGCCAGCATCCCGTTCTAAACACCCTAAACAATTCATGACATTGGGCAATGGAAGCTCGTTGTTTGCAGAAACAATTAAACGACTTGATGGCATAAAACAGACTTTGAATGCTATGGTCATCAGCAATAATGAATACCGTTTTTATATCAATGAATGTCTTGATGATTTATGCCGCCAGGGAACTGTCATCCTTGAACCTGAGGGAAGGAACACAGCTCCAGCTATTGCATTAGCGGCCTTTGCAACCTTAGAAAACGAGGATGCGTTGATGCTGGTCCTGCCATCCGACCATATGTTCCAGCAGAATGCTGCTTTTCATCAATCCGTTGAATCTGCCAGAGAAACGGCGGATAACGGCTATCTGGTCACTTTTGGCATCAATCCAACCAGACCCGAGACCGGATATGGCTATATCAAACAAGGGGCAGTGCTGGAACCCAACAGCTATCAAGTTGAGCAGTTCCTGGAGAAACCACAACTCGCAAAAGCTGAAGCCATGCTGGCAGAAGGAGGCTATTACTGGAATGCTGGAATTTTTCTGTTCAAGGCATCTGTTTTTCTGTCAGAACTGAAACAGTATGCGCCAGCTATTTATGATGCAACAAAGAAAGCTTGGGAATCTCGACAGAAGGACCTTTCTTTCATCCGGCCTGGATCTGATTTTCTGAAATCGCCTTCTGATTCCATTGACTACGCCATCATGGAACACTCAAACAAGGTAGCCGTTGTTCCAATGGATGGTGGCTGGAATGATCTGGGAGCATGGGAATCTTTCTATGAAATTTCAGCTAAAGACAACAGCGGCAATGCCTGTGAAGGAGAAATCCTGACAGCAGATGCTACCAACTGTTATTTGAAGAGTACCGGGCGATTGATTGCTGCCGTTGGCGTTCAGAATCTGGCAATTGTAGAAACGAAAGATGCAGTTCTGGTGGCTGGTCGCAGTAAGACTCAGGATGTCAAAGCAATTGTCAATCTACTGAAAGCCAATAACCGCACGGAAGCAGATTTACACCCTTTGGTTTACCGCCCTTGGGGACGATATGAGACGCTGGTTTTATCCGACCGATTCCAAGTCAAGCATATTACCGTCCATCCAGGCGCAGAAAACTCCCTGCAGATGCATTACCATCGAGCAGAACACTGGATCATTGTCAAAGGTACTGCAGAAGTCACTATCGGTGAAGAACGGAAACTGATTACTGAGAATGAGTCTGTCTTTGTGCCACTTGGCACAAAACATCGAATCAAGAATCCAGGAACCATTCCACTCGAATTCATTGAAGTCCAAACTGGTGACTATCTTGGCGAGGATGATATTGTCCGCTTTGAAGACCATTATGGTCGAGCAGATGATAGCGACGCAGCCAAGGCAGAAGCAAAAGCAACCGCTATCAAGGAGAAATAAATGAACCTATCAGGCTTCAAGGCCTATGACATCCGAGGCAAGGTTCCCTCCATGCTGGATGATGAGTTTGCCCGCAATCTTGGTTATGCTTTTGCCAAGGAGTTTTCTGCCAAGAAAGTGGTCATCGGCTATGATGCCCGCCTTTCTGGACCAGATCTATATCAGGCTCTTGCAGAAGGTTTACAGTCCGCAGGTGTGGATGTGACCGGTATCGGTATGTGTGGTACTGAGGAGATTTATTTCGCTTCTTTTGCGAAGGATTTCGATGGCGGCATCATGATCACGGGCAGCCATAATCCTGCCGATGAGAACGGGTTCAAGATTGTCCGCCGAGGTGCTGTGCCAGTCAGTGGAGATTCTGGTCTCTTTGCCATCCGTAACCGCATGGCAGACCAGTCTGTTCCTATCTCTAGGGGAGGCTCTTTTTCTGAGGCGTCTTTCCGCTCCGATTACAT
>CAZHQM010000015.1:0-18706 GCA_964534155.1 uncultured Oxalobacter sp. | reverse complement strand
CAATATCCCCGAGCCCGAAAGCATGGGAAGTGACAGGAGCCATGACCAAGCCCAGCGTCGCAAAAGCAAGGGTTGCACATAATGGTTTCAGTTTCATCAGCATTCACCTACGAAAAATAACTATTCTGCAGACATATTCCAACTACCTGATCAGGAACGGCCATCTCTCCAGTTCCAGTCGCGGATCTCAGGCATATCCTGACCATAGCGGTGGACATATTCCTTATGCTGCAGCAGTCGGGTCCGCAGCCACTGCTTGGTATAGGCAGCCTTGGCGCCCAGCTGTGGCAGCCGGTCAATCACATCGCCCGCCAGATGATAGCGGTCCAGCTCATTCATCACGACCATATCGAATGGCGTGGTGGTGGTGCCTTCTTCCTTGTAACCACGGACATGGATGTTCGCATGGTTGGTGCGGCGGTAAGTCAGGCGATGGATGAGCCATGGATAACCGTGGTAAGCCACGATGACCGGTTTATCCTTGGTAAACAGCACATCAAAGTCATGATCGGACAGACCGTTTGGATGGTCAGAAGGCTGCATCAGGGTCATCAGGTTGACGACATTGATGACACGGACCTTGATATCCGGCTGATGTTCACGCAGGATTTTCACTGCCGCCAGGGTTTCCAGTGTTGGCACATCACCGATACAGCACATCACGACATCAGGCTCAGCCCCTTTGTCATTGCTTGCCCAGTCCCAGATACCGATACCGGCGGTACAGTGGTCAATCGCCTGTTCCATCGACAGGTACTGCAGTTCAGGCTGTTTACCCGCCACAATCACATTGATACGGTGACGGCTGCGCAGACAGTGGTCGGTCACAGACAGCAGGCAGTTCGCATCAGGTGGCAGATAGACACGGGTCACATCCGCTTTCTTGTTCATCACCTGATCGATGAACCCTGGGTTCTGATGGCTCAGGCCATTATGGTCCTGCCGCCAGACATGGGAAGTCAGCAGATAATTCAATGAGGCAACAGGACGGCGCCATGGGATATGACGGCAAACCTCCAGCCATTTCGCATGCTGGTTGAACATGGAGTCGACCACATGGATGAACGCCTCATAACATGGGAAGAAACCATGACGCCCTGTCAGGATATAGCCTTCCAGCCAGCCTTCGCACTGATGTTCAGACAGCATTTCCAGCACACGGCCAGTCTTGGAGACCTTGTCATCGGTTGGCTTGACTTCATCCATCGACATCCGCTCAGTCACTTCGAATACCGCATTCCAACGGTTGGAATTGGTTTCATCTGGACAGAAAACACGGAAATTCTTGTTCTTGTCATTCAGCATGAACACATCACGGATCATCCGCCCCTGAACACGGGTTGCCTCAGCAATCACAACACCCGGTTCCGGCACATCGACTGCATAGTCACGGAAATCAGGCATCCGCAGGTCACGCAGGAGAATACCGCCGTTCGCATAAGGGTTAGCCCCCATACGGCGTTCGCCTTTCGGCGCCAGCTCAGCCAGTTCAGGAATCAGCTTGCCATTGGCATCAAAGAGTTCAGATGGTTTATAGCTCAGCAGCCAGTCAGACAGCACCTTCAGATGGTTTGGATTGTTGCGGACATCATTGACCGGCACCTGGTGGGAGCGGAAAGTCCCTTCAACCTGAACCCCATCGACAATATCAGGACCAGTCCAGCCCTTAGGACTGCGCAGGATGATGACAGGCCATTTCGGACGGGCAGTCAGACCACCTTCACGGGCATCTTTCTGGATACCGCGGATATGGGCAACCACTTCATCCAGTACTGATGCCATCTTCTGATGCATTTCCATCGGGTCATCGCCTTCAACATAGTAAGGCTCATACCCATAACCCCACATCAACGCATCCAGCTCTTCTGGCGGGATACGTGCCAGTACGGTTGGACCGGCAATCTTCGCATCGTTCAGATGCAGGATAGGCAGCACCGCACCGTCACGGGCAGGATTGATGAATTTATTGGAATGCCAGCCAGTCGCCAGTGGCCCCGTCTCTGCCTCACCGTCACCCACAGAACAGGCGACAATCAGGTCAGGGTTATCCATCACAGCCCCATAAGCATGTGACAGGGCATAACCCAGTTCACCACCTTCATGGATGGAGCCTGGAGTCTCAGCAGCCGCATGGCTTGGAATACCGCCTGGGAAAGAGAACTGGGTAAACAGTTTCTTCAGTCCTTCCTCATCTTCGGAGATATTTGGATACAGCTCGCTGTAAGTCCCTTCCAGATAAGTGTTCGCAACCAGTGCAGGACCACCATGTCCCGGCCCCGCCATGAAAATCATGTTCAGGTCATACTGCTTGATGATGCGGTTCAGATGGACATACATGAAGTTCAGCCCCGGCGTTGTACCCCAGTGTCCTAACAGACGGGGTTTCACATCCTCAGCAGACAGCGGACGTTTCAGCAGGGGGTTGTCAAACAGGTAAATCTGACCGACAGAAAGATAATTCGCCGCATTGAAATAAGCATTGATTTTACGCAGCATCTCAGGGGACAGGGGTTCAACATTCTGGTCTTTATCAGTGGCCATATGCACTCCTTTCTTTGGAAGATGCCCTCACCCTGCCAGTGACAGGATGAGAAACACCATGGTATCGGGATACAGCACCGTCTGTGCAGTGCCAATACTCACAATATAACATCTATCTTAAGGATTTGGGATGTCACCGCCTGACCAGACGGATGATTTCTCCAATCCAGAGCACCATCGACGTTGCGGCAATGATGATTGCCCAATCGATGATCCTGAGTGACACGACATTGAAGAAAGAGCCGCCCACACTCACAATCACCACCTGACCGATCATAATCAGGCAGGCAATCAGGCCAAATCCTCGGCAACCTTTCAGGTTGAATGCTGAACGCCAAGTGGCAAAGGCACGGGCATTGAACATATTCCAGAACTGCAGCATCACGAACACTGTGAAAATGATGCTCAGCTCATACGCAGACAACCCATTGCTGCCCCCCAGTCCTTTCAGGGCAAACAGGTCGGTCAGACAGGTGATATCGCTATGTCCAAAGAGATAGACCAACCCCAGCAGCAGCAGGAAGAAAGCCCCGCCGATGCCAATAATGCCCCAACGCATTGCGGGTGTGATGATGAATGCGTCCCTGTCTCGTGGCTTATCACGCATCACATCCTGTGCAGGAGGCAGTGATGCCAGCGCAACCGCAGCAAAGGTATCCATGATCAGATTGACCCAGAGCATCTGCGTGATGGTCAATGGGGAATCCATCCCCATGAAAGCCCCAGCCAGCACAGTCAGGCAGGCGGCAACATTCACAATCATCTGAAACAGGATGAACCGCTGGATATTCTGGTAAAGCGAACGCCCCCACATCACGGCATTGCCGATACTGGAAAAGGCATTGTTCACAATCGTGATGTCACTTGCCTCTTTCGCCACCGCTGTACCATCACCCATCGACAGCCCGACATCCGCCGCATTCAATGCGGGCGCATCATTGGTGCCATCGCCTGTCACAGCCACCACATGCTGGCGTGACTTCAATGCCTCGACTAGGCGCCGTTTATCCATCGGGCGGGCACGGGCAATGATCTTGATGGCTTCCACCCGCTCAAGCACCTCTTCATCAGACAAAGCAGCAAACGCTGGTCCTGTGATGATATTTTCCTCGCCATCGGTTTCCTGCCAGAGCCCAATCTGACGCCCGATCTCACGGGCGGTTCCCGGTGTATCCCCCGTGACAATCTTCACACCGATACCGGCATCAAAACAGGTCTTCACGGCATCAGGCACATCTGCCCGGACAGGATCGGCAATTGCGACAAATCCCATGAAAGTCAGGTTTCTTGCGACAATCCTGCCATTCTCAATCGCAGGCTCATTTTCCGACAGTACCTGATACGCAAACCCCAATGTCCGCATCGCCTGACGCTGGTACCCCAGCAAGCGCTCGTTCATCGTGACGGTATCCACATTGCTCTGAACCGATGAGCAAAGCCCCCGGACAATCTCAGGCGCACCTTTCACAAACAGCATCCGCTGACCGTTGGCACGCCGGACAACGGTTGCCATGTACTTCCGCTCAGTGGTGAATGACAGCTCTTCCAGACGCTGTGCCGCACCACGGACAGCCAGATAGTCGATGTCGTACTCTCTCAGCCAGAGCAGCAATGCCCCCTCAGTCGGATTCCCCAGCACCTCAACCTTTTCAGCATGGGAGATATCCAGCTGGGCAGTCGAATTCAGGGCAATGCCTTCAACAATCAGATCAACCACCTCGCCACCGACAGGCACCTGATCAGCATCCAACGCAAAGAAATCCGTGCGGTAAACCTGCATACGGTTCTGGGTCAAGGTTCCGGTCTTATCGGTACAGATCACCGTCGCTGCCCCCATCGTCTCGCAGGCATGCATCTTCCGCACCAGATTATGGGTCGCCAGCATCCGTCGCATGCTGTATGCCAGTGCCAGTGTCACCGCCATCGGCAATCCTTCAGGCACAGCCACCACCACAATCGTGACTGCCAGCATCAGCGACTGGAGCATATACGAAGTGAAAGACACCCAGCTGAAAACCTCTCCACCAGTCAGGTACATCATCAGCCGCCCGATGAGGATCAACACTGCCAGCCCATAACTGACCTTTGAAATCAGTGAACTCAGTCCTGCAAACTGACGGTCAAGCGGTGTCTGCGTACCATCATCAATCCTGGCAGCGACAAACACCTTACCGTTTTCCGTGGCATCCCCGACTGCAAAAACCCGGCATACGCCGTGCCCCTCCATGACCCGCGTGCCACGCATGACATGGTTCGACGGAAAGGTCGCCTCTTCATCAAAATCCTCAACATTGACCGTCTTTCGGCACAAAGGCTCCCCAGTCAGGGTTGATTCATCAATACTCAGGGAAGCAGCAGACAGCAGTTCTGCATCTGCAGGAACCTCGTCTCCTGTGTTGACCATCAGGACATCGCCAACAACCACATCCTTCTTCGCAATACTGACAATCTGACCGTTACGGATGGCCTGGACAGGATCCTCATCATTCACTTCATTGAGAATCGCAAACTCCTTGTCTGCCTTCAGCTCAAAATAAAATGACAGGCCTGTTGCCAGCAGCACAGCGACAAAGATCCCCAATGGCTCAAAGAACACCATGGCATCCTTGCCGGCACTGAAGAACTCATAGCAGGCAATTCCGACCGACAGAGCCCCGGCAATCAGCAGGATAATAATCAGACGGTCCTCGAACTTGGCAAGGAACTGCTTCCAGAGCGGTGTTTTGGGTGGTGGGGTCAGCAGATTGGCACCATGCGCCTGACGGCTTGCCAGCACCTGTGCATCGGTCAGCCCAGATTCAAACAGATTTGAACTCATAGACCTCCCCCGCCAGAAAACAGCAGAGCAGACCAATGACATACCCTCAACGGCTGGTGCAGTAAGAAAAATGGTTTCATGGATTTGCAGTGGAAGAGCATCTCGACAGACCATAAAACGACATTCCACCGCCTGTCAGCTCTTCCTTGAAAAAACGCGATGGTCATGCCGCAAGTCTTGTCGAAAAACCTGTAAGGTTTTACGCAGATGCCACGGAGAAAGACTCCAGAGACTGTTGACATCTGCACAGTCCAGGGCGGACTGCCAACTACTCCCCTGCGAAAGACAGTGATTTGATTGTATGTGAAAAAACAGGGGCAATCAATGCCCCTGTTCAGAATGGTTATTTCTTTTCTTTTGTCGGCCGCTTCCAACCAGAGACCGAGACCTGTTTCGCACGGGTCACAACCAATGCCCCTGGATCAGCATCACGGGTCAGCGTTGTCCCCGCACCGATGGTTGCTCCTGCACCAACCTTGACCGGTGCAACCAGTTCGCAGTTGGTACCGATGAACGCATCGTCACCAATCACCGTGCGGTGCTTGTTCGCGCCATCGTAATTACAGGTAATCGCACCGGCACCGATATTGACACGGGTACCGACAGAAGAGTCACCGACATATGCCAGATGGTTTGCCTTGCTCTGTGCCGCAATCTGGCTGTTCTTCACTTCAACGAAGTTGCCGATATGGACTTCCTCACCCAGATCCGCACCCGTACGCAGACGTGCATATGGTCCGACGAGAGAACCTGCACCGACCTTGGCACCTTCCAGATGGCAGAAACCACGGATTTCCGCTCCGGCTTCCACTTTGGTGTCCTTGATGACACAGTTTGGAGAAACGATCACACCATCACCGAGCTCAACATCGCCCTCGAACACACAGTTCACATCGATGAAGACATCACGGCCACAGGTCAGTCTGCCACGCACATCGATACGGTTTGGGTCAGCCAATGTCACACCCTGAGCCAGCAGCCTGTCAGCAACCTGACGCTGATAGATGCGTTCCAGTTCTGCCAGCTGAGGCTTGCTGTTCACACCCATTGCCTCACAGACCTGGTCAGGCTGGGAAGAAACCACCGCAATGTTTTCAGCCAGAGCCTTGCCGACAATATCGGTCAGATAATACTCACCCTGGGCATTGTTGTTCCCCAGCGTCGCCAACCAGCGTTTCAGTGGAGCAGTCGGTGCACACATGATGCCGGTATTCACCTCATTGACCGCCAGTTCCTCAGGTTTCCCGTCTTTCTGTTCCACGATGCGGACAATATCGCCCTTTTCACGGATGATACGGCCATAGCCGGTTGGATTATCCAAGGTCACTGTCAGGATACCCAGAGACTGGCCACCGGCAGTATCAACCAACCGTTTCAATGAAACAGGATTGACCAATGGGTTGTCACCATACAGGACCAGTGTTGGAACACTATCATCCAGTTCAGGCACCGCCTGCAAGACAGCATGCCCGGTACCCAGCTGTTTTTCCTGTTTGACAAAGACCACATCATCTGCGGCTACCCGTTCCCTCACCAGCTCACCACCGTGACCATAGACCACAATCAGTTTGGTTGGATTCAGTCCACGCGCTGCATCCAGCACATGTGACAGCATCGGCTTGCCAGCCAATGGATGAAGGACTTTAGGCAGGGAAGAATACATCCGCTTGCCCATGCCAGCCGCCAGAATAACGATATTCATGATTAGGAAACCCCTTTAATTTACCCGAAACATAATCCTACGCTATCTGAGGGAATTCAGACAGCCTCAAACCTGCCGGCCTGACGGTTTTTCTTCACGTGGTCCCAGCTGAACGCACGGCCATTCATCAGCACATAGACCCCTTTCGGCAACAGCTGGACCGCCCCAACCGCTACACCGAAATTGAAAAACGCATCAGAACTGTCAAACTCATATGGCACCATCGCCCCAGTCAGCACCACTGTCTTATCCAGACCAGCCTTACCAAGCACTTCCGCTGTCTCACGCATCGTATCGGTCCCATGCACAATCACAATCTGTGAGGCATCACTTTTCTGACAGGCAGAGAGCACTTTCTGACGATGCTCATCGACCATATCCAGTGAATCAATCAGGCAGACTGTCTCGCAGGTATACGGCACTGTCACCCTTGCCCGTTCCAGCATGGCTGGCAGATGGGTCTCTGTGAAAACCAGCTCACCGCTGATTTCGTTGTAGTGTTTTTCAAACGTACCGCCTGTTGCGATGAAATGGATAGACTGGACAGAATCGGTCATATTGCCTCTCAGAGAATACTGAAATAATTGCGGGTTATCGGATCATCATGGTACTTCTTGTTCCACCCCGGTGGACAAGGCAGGGAGGGACCATCATATTCGGGTACCCCCCTGTTCACAGGATAAACCGGCAGCACATCAGAAAAAGAACCATCTGGATTACGGCGGCGCTCAAGGCTGTACATATACCCCGGCAGCAGTACCTTGCAGATCCGCTGGAACCACAGCGTATGCTCTTCATCCTCACCATACGCAGAAGCCAGCCCCTCAGGATCAAACTGTGAGAGTGCCTTGATCAATTCCTCGGTTGTCGCACCGGGTGCATCGCCCCACCCCATCACAGGGTTGAAGATATAGTCATTGCCTGAACCGTACCATCCCTTGCGCCAGCCACGCTGATGCCATGTCCTGTTCGCCGTGAACAGATGCCAGTTCCAATGCATGCCCGATTCACGCGGCCATGAATGCAGATACAGCCGCTGATAACCTGCGCTGTGCAGTTCCAGCATCATCGCCATCAGGCGGGCATGGGGAGTCCTGTCAGGCGCATGCTTGCGGAAAAGAATCGGCTCCCCGTCGGCATACTGTACAGAATCCGTGGAAAGATTGAGATCGATGCCCTGCTGCTCGTCACCAAAACGCACGGTCACCCACCCGGTAAGCAGGTTCACGGCAGTCATCACGCCATATCCTCGGTGACGTTGGAACACGACAGTTCCTGGGGCAATCGCTTTCATGGGAAAAACATTAAAAAACCAAGCTGTAGACAGCCATCAGAGGTCTGCCCGCAGAGCCTCCTGCTCGGCTTTCGCCTTGGCTTTTTCCTCTGCCTCAGCTTTCGCCACCTCAAGCATTACGGCACGGGTTTCCGGTGTTTCCAGACTGATGCGCCCCAGTGCACCACTGCGGTAATCCTGAATGAAGGTATGAGCCCCCTTCTCGAAATCGACATCACCACCCCGTGCTTTGAAACCACGGTGCTTCGCAACCGCCTCAATCAGGCCAACACCGTCCATGCCTTCGACAGAAGTCTTATAGCGCGCTTCCAACAGTTTCGGATAACGCTTGATCAGCACATCCCCAAGGAAAGCCGCAACTTCTTCCTCGATAATCGCATTCACACCGATGGCATGGCTTGCCGCCAGCATGAAACCATCGCTGTCATACGCAATCTTCGGCCACATCAACCCCGGCATATCTGTCAGCACCATCGTCTTGTTCAGGTACAGGCGCTGCTGCTGTTTTGTCACCGCAGGCTCATCACCCACTTTTGCCACACGTTTCTTCAGCAGACCATTCATCAGGGTTGATTTGCCCACGTTTGGAATCCCCATCAGCAGCATACGGACCGGCTTGCCCGGTCCCACACGGTGAGGCACCTGTTCACGGCACATCGCAGGGATACGGGCAACCTCTGCAGGATTCTTGCAGGACAGGGCAACCGCCGTTACCCCCGGTTGGCTGTTGAAATATTCCAGCCATGCCTTCGTGACCTCAGGATCCGCCAGATCACTCTTGTTAAGGATCTTCAGGCAAGGGCGCTGACGCTTCAGGCGGATTTCCTCCACCATTGGGTTACTGCTTGCCGCAGGCAGACGGGCATCCAATACCTCAATCACCAGATCGGTGATTTCCATCGTATCTGCCGCCTTCTTACGGGCGGCATTCATATGTCCAGGGAACCACTGAATCGTTGCCATAAACTACCCTCAGTCCAGTCCCGCCAACACTCTCACATGAGCCGCCACACTGCGGTAAAGTGCATCCAGGCTATACCCACCCTCGGAAACACTCAGCACCCGGCCATTACAATGCTTGTCTGCATAATCCATCAGCTGGCGGGTAATCCACGCATAGTCTTCTTCCACCAGAGCCATGCCACCCAGTGGGTCATCGCGATGCGCATCAAAACCAGACGAGATGAAAACCATCTCTGGCTTCTGCTCATCAAAGAACGGCAACCACTGCTCTGTCAGGATCTTACGAATCAGCGCACCATCCGCATCCTTTGGAACCGGCACATTCAGCATATGCTTGATAGGAAACTCATTTCCGCGGTATGGATAGATGTATTCCTGATAGTAGCTTGCCATCGCCACTTTCGGCTCATAGGCAAAGATATTCTCAGTGCCATTCCCATGATGCACATCCAGATCGACAATCACCACCTTGTTCAACCCGCGTTTCCGCACGGCATACATTGCCGCCGCCGCCATACTGTTGAACACACAGAACCCCATTGCCTCGCCCATCTCGGAATGATGGCCGATCGGACGGTTCACACAGAAAGCATTGTCAATCTCACCGTCAATAATCGCATTCGTTGCCGCAACCGCCGCACCGACTGTCCGCAATGACGCCTTCCAGCTGTATTGATTCAGCGGTGTCTCATCTACATAGTTGTAGAAACCAGGATCAGGAATATCTTTCACCAGATTGATCATGTCCTGGATATGAACCCGACGGATATCCTGCTCATCGGCTTCCGGAGAAAGACGGTACTGCACCACATCATCCAGACCAAAATCCTTGAACGCCTTGAACATCGCCCGCATACGGGCTGGGCTTTCTGGATGGTTTTCCCCCATCTCATGGAGTTCGTTGTAAGGATGGAAATAGACTGCTGTCGTCATAATCGGCTCTCTAAACTGGTTGGAACACCCTGGTGGCATCCCGCTTCAAACATCCGCATAGCGTACCATGAATTACCCGACTGGCAATAAAAAAACCCCGCAGGAAAACCGACGGGGTTCATACCGGCAGATAAAACGCCTTATTTCTTCAGCCAGGCCTCGATAGACTGGCGCAGCAGTTTCTCGCCTTCTACGATATGCTTCTCTTCAATCACGAGAGCAGGCACATAACGGATAACATCATAGCCAGCCAGCAGGATCAGCAGCCCCTGCTCCTGAGCCTCTGCCGTGATTTCAGCTGCTCTGGCATGATACTTCTCGGACATCACCAGCCCCAGCATCAAGCCTTTGCCACGCACGCCGCTGAAGACATCTGGATAATCTGCGGCAACACTTTCAAGACTTGCACGCAGTTTCTTGCCCATTTCAACCACATTCGCAAGGAATGCCGGCTGGCTCAGGGTATCAAACACCTTGTTCGCAACAGCCGCCGCCAGTGGGTTGCCGCCATAAGTAGAACCATGGGTACCTGGGGTGAACACAGCCGCCACACGGTCAGTTGTCAGCATCGCACCGATAGGGAAACCATTACCCAGTGCCTTCGCAGAAGTCAGGATATCAGGTTCAACACCATACTGCATATATGCGAACAGGGAACCTGTACGACCCAGACCGCACTGGACTTCGTCGAAAATCAGCAGGGCGTTATGCTTGTCGCACAGTTCACGCAGTGCTTTCAGGTATTCAGGATCCGCAGGAATGATGCCACCCTCACCCTGAACCGGTTCAACCACCACGGCACAGACATCATCACCGATAGCCGCTTTCGCTGCCTCGATGTCATTGAAAACGATATGGTCAATCTTCTGAGGCAGTGGTTCGAAACCTGCTGTGTATTTTTCCTGACCGCCGACAGAAACAGTGAACAGCGTTCTGCCATGGAACGCATGGAAACAGGAAACGATACGGTTCTTGTTCACACCGTAATTCACCTGTGCCCACTTACGTGCCAGCTTGAAAGCCGCCTCATTCGCCTCACCACCGGAATTGCAGAAGAATGCCTTGTCTGCAAAAGTCGCATTCACCATCTTGCGGGCAAGTTCCAGAACAGGTTCATTCGTGAAATAGTTACTGATGTGCCACAGGGTCTTTGCCTGTTCAGTCAGTGCGCCGACAACCTCATCAGGACAATGACCCAATGCCATCACCGCAATACCAGCGCTCAGGTCAAGATATCGCTTGCCAGACTGATCCCAGACCTCAAGCCCTTTCGCCCGGACAGGAATAAAAGAAGCCGGAGCAAAAACCGGCACCATCACATCATCAAACGTCTGGCGGGTCACGCCGCCTTTGACTGCTGCAGTCATCTCAACACTCCAATCAGAAATGGAACGCACGTTCCAATCTTGCCTATCGAAAAACCAATGCAGAGGAGAAAAGAAGCGCCTGTGCGCCCTCCTCAGACCATAAAGATTCATTCTATACTGAACCTCCCCACCGTTGAATAGGCACATCACAAAAATCGCCAACAAGCCTGCCACTGTTGCAAACCACCACGCAAACGCCATGCATGCCTGCCGATAACCGTTTTCGCCATAGAGAAAACAGAATATTTTTTGCTTTTTTCCCATCCGATAGGGATAATGGAAGCAGGGACGTCAATGCACGTCAGCAACACCACACAGAAGGGGCCCATATGAAACTGGATACCGCACCTATCGCAGCCATCGCAACCGCATCAGGACGAGGCGGCGTTGGCATTGTCCGCATCTCAGGCAAGAATCTCGATGCATTCATCACCGAATTTTTCAAGAACGGAGGCATGACCCTTCCGATGAAACCCCGTTTTGCCTATTTCACACCATTCAAGGATGCAGAAGGCAAGATGATCGATGAAGGTATCGCACTCTTCTTCAAAGGACCGCACTCCTACACTGGTGAAGACTGCCTTGAACTGCAGGGACATGGTGGCATCATCGTCATGCAGATGCTGCTCAAACGCTGCCTTGAAGCCGGTGCCGGCATCGGGCTGCGCCTTGCCGAACCCGGCGAATTCACAAGACGCGCTTTCCTCAATGGCCGTATCGACCTGACTCAGGCAGAGGCAATCGCTGACCTTATCGACGCGACCACCGAAGAATCCGTCCGCTCCGCGACCCGCTCCATGAGCGGTGAATTCTCCAAGCAGATCCAGACTGTCGCAAACGATGTCATCAACCTCCGCATGCTCGTTGAAGCCACCATGGACTTCCCAGAGGAAGATACCGACTTCCTCGCCAAGGAAAAACCAGGCGAACGCATCGCAAACCTGCGTGATGCCCTTGATGGCATTCTCAGTCAGGCGGCACAGGGTGTACTCCTGCGTGATGGTATCCATATCGTTCTTGCTGGACAGACCAATGTCGGTAAATCTTCCCTGTTCAACACCATGACAGGTACCAATGCCGCCATCGTCACCCCAATCGCCGGCACAACCCGAGACAAGATCACCGAATCCTTCCAGCTCGAAGGCATTCCAGTCGCTCTCACTGATACCGCAGGCATCCGCGAGAAGGATCAGGCAGATGAAGTCGAGAAAATCGGCATCGACCGTACCTGGGATGAAATCGGCAAGGCCGACATGATTCTCCATCTGCTCGATGCAAGCATCGGACCAACCCGTGACGATGAAATCACTTTTGCATCCTTCCCTGAAAACATCCCTGTCATTCAGGTCTGGAACAAGATTGACATCTCTGGGCACAAGCCATCCCTTGACCACATCATGGGCACTACCCAGGTCTATCTCTCCACTATCACAGGTGACGGCATCGATCTCCTCAAAGAGGCTGTGCTTGAAGCTGCAGGCTGGGTCAAAACCGGCGAATCCACCTGTCTTGCCCGTGAACGCCATATCACGGCAATCCGTGAAGCAGACAGCCATCTGTCCGTTGCCGCAGAACACGCCGCCAACGCTGACAACCTCGAACTGCTCGCAGAAGAGCTCCGCCTTGCGCAGAATGCCCTCAACAGCATCACCGGTGAATTCACCTCCGATGACCTGCTGGGCAAGATCTTCTCCCAGTTCTGCATCGGCAAATAAGCCCTTTAACTGAGCGTAATGCCCTGTGGTGAGTACCGCAGGGCATTCTTCTTTTCGGTATCTGATGAACCATCATCAATGCCAGCCCCCGCGTATATTTATGACTGTCCTGCCTACTTTCATTTACAATACGAGGTTACAAAGGAATAAAGTTATGCCAATTGCTTCAACACAAGAAATCATCGACGAGCTGCGTGCAGGACGCATGGTCATCCTGGTCGATGATGAAGACCGCGAAAATGAAGGCGACATGATGATTGCCGCTGACTTTGTCACGCCTGAAGCCATCAACTTCATGGCGACGCATGCCCGCGGCCTGGTCTGCCTGACCCTGACACAGGAACACTGCGACCGTCTGGGACTGCCTCAGATGGTTTCAGACAACTCCAGTCCGTTCAGCACCGCGTTCACCGTCTCCATCGAAGCGGCCACCGGCGTAACCACGGGCATCTCTGCATTCGACCGTGCACGCACTATCCGGGTTGCCGCCGCACCGGATGCCAAGCCACAGGATATCGTCCAGCCAGGGCATATTTTCCCGGTCACCGCAAAACCCGGGGGCGTTCTCCAGCGTGCAGGACACACTGAAGCAGGCTGTGATCTTGCGGCGCTGGCAGGTCTTACCCCCGCCACAGCCATCTGTGAGGTCCTGAATGAAGATGGCTCCATGGCACGCCTGCCAGAGCTGCTGAAGATTGCCGAAAAGCACGGCATGAAAATCGGCACCATTGCCGACTTGATCAGCTGGCGTAACCAGCATGAAAGCATTGTTGAACGCCTGTCAGAAAATGACATCAGCACACCTGCGGGTACCTTCCGGGGGATTGTCTACCAAGACCGCCCAAGCAAGGCCCTGCATATGGCGCTTGTCAAAGGCGACATCCATCCAGATGAAGAAACCCTTGTCCGTGTCCATCAGCCAGTCTCCATCATCGACTTCCTCAATGCCGAGGTCAGCCACTCATGGTCACTGAACGATGCGATGCAGGCTATCGCCCAGTCTGAAAGGGGTATCCTCGTCCTGCTCAACTGCAATGAGATTCCCGAGGACTTCCTTGGCAGATTCAAGGCACTAGACAATCAGGAGCACAGGCCTACTCCTGCCACCGCACAGATCCTGCGCAGCTATGGCATCGGCGCGCAGATTCTCAAAGACATCGGTGCAGGCAAGCTCAGACTCTTGGGCAATCCGAAAAAAATGCCATCCATGACCGGTTTCGGTCTGGATATCGTCGGTTATCTCGAAAACCGCAACGCTTGACCTTCCTAAGGAGAATATTATGGGAATTCAGACAATTAAAATGGATCTTGACGGCACAGACCTGCGTATCGGCATCGTCCAGTCACGCTTCAACGAAAGCGTCTGCAACAGCCTCCGCAAAGCCTGCCTTGAAGAGCTGAAACGGTTGGGCGTTGCAGATGAAGACATCCTCGTCTGCACAGTACCAGGGGCATTGGAAATCCCAATCACCCTGGCAAAGCTCGCAAGCTCCCAGCAGTTTGATGCCCTCATCGCCGTCGGCGCTGTCATCAAAGGCGAGACCTATCACTTTGAACTCGTCTCCAATGAAGCCGGTGCAGGCGTCTCCCGAGTCGCCATTGACTTCGGCATCCCGATTGCAAACGCCATCCTCACCACCTATACAGACGAACAGGCAGAAGCCCGTACTGTTGAGAAAGGTACTGAGGCAGCCCGTGCTGCGGTTGAAATGGCGAATCTCGTCTTTTACAACCTCGATGAAGTCCTTGAGGCAGAAGATGACGAAGAACTTATCAAAGAAAACATCATCAAGAAAGAATAATGAACAAGAAATCCGTCCACGCCAACCCATCCAAGAACCGCTCTCCACGGCGGCGCGCACGCGAATTCGCCCTGCAGGGTCTCTATGAATGGCTGCTGAACAAAGATACCCCGACCGCGGTTATCGAACACATCCGTCAGGCACACGGTTACAACAAGGCTGACACCGAACACTTTGTCAACCTTGTATCGGGCACCATCACCCAGTCAGAAGCACTGCGTGAAAAAATCATCCCGCACATCGACCGCAGCCCAGACGAACTTTCACCGATTGAATTCGCCATCCTGCTCCTCGGTACCTACGAACTCGTCAACTGCATCGAGATTCCATACCGTGTCGTCATCAATGAAGCCGTAGAGCTCACCAAAGGCTTTGGTGGCATCGATGGCCACAAATTCGTCAACGGTGTACTCGACAAGGTCGCTGCAGACATCCGGGCTACCGAAATCCAGGCTGACCGCAGCTGATCAATCCGCATCAGGCACAAAAAATGGCACCGCCAATATCTGGCTGGTGCCATTTTTCTTGAGCGCTTTCCGTCAAGCGGAATCAGGTGTTCTTCAACCCCAGTTCACGCCACAGACGTGTCGTTGCTTCCGCACGGTTCAGGCTGTAGAAATGCAGTCCATCTGCACCACCGTCAACCAATGTGCGGCACAGGTCGAGCACCACATCATGACCGAAAGCACGGAGAGATGCCAGATCACTGCCAAATCCTTCCAGACGGCGGCGGATCCAGGTTGGAATCTCAGCACCGCACATATCGGAAAAACGCGCAAGCTGCGTGAAGTTCGTGATCGGCATAATCCCGGCAATCACAGGAATATCTACACCTGCCTTTCGGATATCATCCACAAAACGGAAATAGGCATCAGGATTGTAGAAATACTGTGTAATCGCCACATCCGCACCGGCTTTCGCCTTGCGGACAAAGTTCGCGATATCCGCAGCCATGGACTCTGCCTGTGGATGCATATCAGGATATGCCGCAATATCGATGCGGAACCAGTCGTCTGTTTCCTTACGGATAAACTCCACCAGCTCATTCGCATAACGGAACTCGCCCAGCTCACCATAGGAGCTTGGCAGATCCCCTCTCAATGCGACGATATGATGGATTCCCATCCGTTTATATTCCGCGATCTGTTCGCGGACTTTCTCGCGGGTCGCACCGATACAGGTGATATGCGGAGCAGGCTCAAAACCTTCGTTCTGGATCTCCATCGCAATATCATAAGTACCCTGCTGGGTAGAACCACCCGCACCATAGGTAATGGAAAAATATTTAGGTCCCAACGCTTCAAGCTGCGCCCGGGTCTTGCGCAGCTCGGCAATCGCATCGGGTGCCTTGGGAGGGAACACCTCGATGCTGTAACTCTGCTGTGATGACATTATTTATTCTTCAATAACAGCGTGGACATTGCCCACGTCACAATACTGTACACCAGTGCACAGGCAATCGCGGCACCAAAGCCGTTGACTGTAAATCCCGGAACCAGACCTGACGCCATCCAGAAGAGCAGGCCATTCACAACCAGCGTGAACAGCCCCATCGTCATGAAAGAAATCGGCAATGTCAGGACCGTGAATATCGGCTTGAGAAACGTATTGATGAAACCCAATGCCAATGCCGCCAAAAGTGCCGTGAAGAAACTGTTATTCTCAAGCGAGACATAACTTGGCATCAGCAACGGCAGCAGCAGCATCGTCGCGGAATTGATCAGCAGAACAAAAACCGTGCGTATCATACAGCTCCAGAATCAGAAAAACACTGATGAAGACCATCGGCGGGAGCATCCGAAGATGCTCCTGTCAGTGTGCCATCAGGCGCACTGCACACCGGCTATCAATAACGGTAATGAGCAGGCTTGTAAGGACCTTCAGTTGTTACACCGATATACTTCGCCTGTTCTTCGGTCAGGGTTGTCAGCTGCGCATTCAGTTTGGAAAGCTGCAGACGGGCAACCTTTTCATCCAGGATCTTAGGCAGGATATAGACACCGACAGGATAGTCAGCAGTCTTGGTGAACAGCTCAATCTGAGCCATGGTCTGGTTTGCGAAAGAAGAACTCATCACATAGGAAGGATGACCGGTCGCACAGCCCAGATTGACCAGACGGCCTTCTGCCAGCAGGATGATACGATTGCCGCTAGGCAGGATGATGTGGTCAACCTGTGGCTTGATGTTTTCCCATGGATATTTCTGCATGGAAGCCACATCGATTTCGCTGTCGAAGTGACCGATATTGCAGACGATCGCCTGATCCTTCATCTGAATCATATGGTCATGGGTGATGACATGATAGTTACCGGTACAGGTCACGAAGATATCGCCATACTGAGCCGCATAATCCATGGTGACAACGCGATAGCCTTCCATTGCTGCCTGCAGGGCGCAGATAGGATCGATTTCGGTAACCCAGACCTGAGCGGACAGGGCACGCAGCGCCTGTGCACAGCCTTTACCCACGTCACCGTAACCGCAGACAACAGCAACCTTACCTGCAATCATCACATCGGTTGCACGTTTGATACCATCAACCAGAGATTCACGGCAACCATACAGGTTGTCGAACTTGGACTTGGTCACGGAATCGTTCACATTGATTGCCGGGAATTTCAGGCGTCCTTCCTGATGCATCTGATACAGGCGGTGAACACCGGTCGTGGTTTCTTCGGTCACGCCCTTGATCTTGCTGATACGGGTAGAGTACCAGGTAGGATCAGCAGCCAGATGGCGCTTGATGGAAGCAAACAGCGCGACTTCTTCATCACAGGTTGGCGTAGAAATCACAGATGGATCGCTTTCTGCCTTGGTACCCAGATGCAGCAGCAGGGTTGCATCGCCACCATCATCCAGGATCATGTTGGAATAGCCACCATCAGACCATTCAAAGATGCGGTGGGTATATTCCCAATAGTCATCAAGGGATTCACCTTTCACAGCAAAAACAGGAGTACCGCTTGCGGCAATCGCAGCAGCCGCATGGTCCTGGGTGGAGTAGATATTGCAGGAGGCCCAACGGACTTCAGCACCCAGTGCTTCCAGTGTCTGGATCAGAACAGCAGTCTGGATAGTCATATGCAGGGAACCACTGATACGCGCGCCCTTCAGAGGCTGGCTGGCAGCATATTCCTCACGGATGGCCATCAGGCCTGGCATTTCAGTTTCAGCGATACGGATTTCTTTGTTGCCCCAATCTGCGAGGCTGATATCTGCAATGATGCAGTCTTTATTGGTAGATACAGCGTTCATCACGCTCCCCTTTCTTGAAATGATTGGAAAAAGTCACGTGAGCGCCGTTTTGAGAAACTCCGAGCCTGGCAGAAAAGCGGTGAAAACGCCTTTGATGTTGCAACGCTCCTCGGATAGGCTTGCATCATACCCGAAAAACGCCCAATTGTTAAATCCCCGTTGTCAAAACAGAGACATTGTCTGCAGAAGCAGACGATAGAAACAATAGGGTTGGGCAATAGAAAATAAAAAACGGGCGACTGCCTCCGGAGAGATAATCGCCCATTTCTGTGCAGTCTGGTTACCCAGACTTTAGAAATTCAACTAAGAATTATT
>CAZHQM010000014.1:0-19429 GCA_964534155.1 uncultured Oxalobacter sp. | reverse complement strand
GAATAGGGTTGGGAACTGTTTGGTCAGGATATGAAAGCTGATAGAGCCGAAAACAGTTCCCATGGTGCCGGGAACAATGGGGGATAATCCACTGCCAAAACCTAATGAGAGGATATGCCAGGGGTGAGAGAGCATGAAGCCGAAACCGGGGCGTGGGCCTTTCGTCTTGTTCATTTTTTCTGAGAGGCAAAATGGTCAAATGAACGGATGCTGCCACGGTCAAGTGGTCCTGCGGCATTGTAAAGACGGATGCCCGATTCTGCTTCGATTTTGCCGACTCGGGTGACAGGCACGCCTGCTTTCTTTCCTGCTTCCAGAATAAGGTCTCGGTTGTTTTCTGGTGCGGTGAAGCAGAGCTCGTAATCATCACCTCCGCCGAGGGTGCATTGCAGTTTCCAGCGTTCATCCTGTTGGGCAAGGATGTCACTGATTGGCATGGCATCGGTGTTCAGTGAGGCGCCAACATTTGAGGCATCGAGAATATGGGAAAGGTCTCCCAGCAATCCATCTGAAAGATCGAGGGCTGAATGTGCGATGCCACGCAGGGCGGTACCCAGTTCAACCCGTGGCGTCGGTTTCTGCATCCGCGGCAGGACTTTCTGGAAGTCGCTTTCAGGTAGTGTCAGTTCGTTTCTCATATGGGCAAGCGCAAGGCGGGCATCGCCGATTGTGCCGGAAATCCAGATGTCATCGCCGGCCTGAGCGGCATCCCGTCGCAATGACTGGCCTGTTGGAATCTGTCCGAAAACCGTGATGCAGATATTCAGCGGTCCCCGTGTGGTATCGCCACCGATCAGTTCGCATTGATGTTTGTCAGCAAGCGCCAGCATGCCTTGGGAGAATGGGCGGATCCAGTTCTCATCAGACTGCTGCATGGAGATTGCGAGGGTGAAGGCAACGGGGGTTGCACCCATGGCAGCCAGATCAGAGAGGTTGACGGCAAGCGATTTGTGCCCCAGCTGTTCTGGGTCTGTGTCTGGGAAGAAATGAGTGCCGGAAACCAGCATGTCGGTCGAGATGGCGGTCTGGAAGCCTGCCTGCTGCCTGAGTAAGGCACAGTCATCGCCAACACCTAAATCGGCGTTTTTTGCAGGTCTGGTAAAATACTTGGTGATTAGATCAAATTCGGAAATCATGGCAAACCAGTGTCTTGAAATTTCTGATGAATCAATATAAAACACATAATAAATCGTATCTTTATTATGGCAAAGCGTGACAGTGTTAAACTTCTGTCTTCGGATGGTAATTAATCTGTCATTTTTCAGATTTATATTGTTGGCAGGTAGATAGTGTTCTCAGGAGAGGCATTTCTAAAGTTGTTGGGACATGAATCAGGTATCGTTGATTGAATATATTGGTGCAGGGCTGTTTTTCCTGGCTCTGCTGCATAGTTTTTCCACTAAATTCTTCGTCCGTCTGGCGGAACGTGATGGCAATCACGCTGGGCTGTGGCATATGCTGGGTGAGGTCGAAGTTGTTTTCGGGTTCTGGGCGTTTGTCCTGCTGGGCTGTATGGCGGCGGTGGATGGCTATCATAGTGCGGTGGAGTATCTGGATACCCGTAATTTCACCGAGCCATTGTTCGTGTTTGCCATTCTGGTGATTGCCGGTACCCGCCCAATCCTGCAGGCGGCGCAATTGCTGATTGATACCCTGAACCGCCTGATCCCACTGCCAGGGACAACGGCGTATTACTTCCTGACATTGTCTATTGTGCCTATTCTGGGCTCTTTCATCACTGAGCCAGCGGCAATGACTTTAGGGGCAATCATTCTGCGAGACCGTTATTTCACGAAGAAGATCCCAGAATCCATGCGTTATCTGACAATTGCGATTCTGTTGGTCAATGTGTCCATCGGCGGTGTGCTGACGCCTTATGCGGCGCCTCCTGTCCTGATGGTTGCAGGTAAATGGGGTTGGGGGCTGCATCATATGCTGATGAATTTCGGTTGGAAGGCGGTGATTGCTATCATCCTGAATGCGGCACTGGCTTCCCTGATTTTCCGCAAGACTTTGTTTTCCATGGCAAGACCACATGAAGACAGTGAAGTGCCACGTGTGCCACTGCTGGTGATGCTGATTCATCTGATGGCGCTGGTTCTGGTTGTGCTGTTCAGCCATCATCCTGCAGTTTTTATGGGTGTGTTCCTGCTTTTCCTTGGTTTTACCGAAGCCTACAAACGTTATCAGAGCCCTCTGATGCTGCGCGAAGGTCTGCTGGTTGCATTTTTCCTGGCTGGGCTGGTTGTTGTCGGCGGTATGCAGAAGTGGTGGCTGGAACCAATCCTGTCCAGTATGGGCAGTACTATTCTGTTTGGCGGTACAACATTGCTGACTGCGATCACAGACAATGCGGCGCTGACATATCTGGGCTCATTGGTTGAGGATCTGTCTGATGTCAGCAAGTATGCATTGGTTGCCGGTGCAGTGACAGGGGGTGGGCTGACCGTGATTGCAAATGCACCAAATCCAGTCAGTTTCTCAGTCCTTCAGAATACATTCGAGAATAAGGCAATCAGTCCGCTTGGGCTGTTCCTGAATGCTTTGGTCCCAACAGTGATTGCAGGGGCCTGTTTCATGTTTCTGTGACATCTTTGCTGTCTGGGAATATTTTTTCTCGGGTTGTCTGGCTGTTTGATATGGAGCAGATGGTATAATCCAAAGAAAAGTCTGAGATTATGCCCGTTACCGATACACAGTTAGAAAGCCTTCGTTTACCGCCCCAGTCCATTGTGGCGGAGCAGTCGGTAGTGGGCGGTCTGCTTCTCGATAATTCTGCTTGGGATCGTCTCGGGGACTTTCTGAAAGAGTCTGATTTCTACCGTTTCGATCATCGTCTAATTTTCCATTGTATTGCCCAGCTGATTTCAGAATCCAAGCCTGCGGATGTCATCACGGTATTTGATGCACTTCAGTCTTCAGGCAAGGCAGATGAAGCGGGCGGTATCGATTATCTGAATTCTCTGGCTCGGAATACGCCTTCTGCAGCCAATATCCGCCATTATGCCCAGCTTGTCCGGGACCGTAGTATCCTCCGCCAGCTGATTACGGTGTCGGATGAAATCTCTGCCAGCGCTTTCGAGACGAAGGGCAAGGATGTAAAACAGATACTGGATGAGGCAGAAACCAATATTTTCGCTATCGCAGAAGAGAGCAGCCGCGATACGCAGGGCTTTATGCAGTTGAAAGATCTGCTGGGCGGGGTCGTTGAGCGGATTGATGAACTTTACAACTCCAATACAGAAAATGATGTGACAGGTACTCCTACCGGTTTTATCGATCTGGATAAGATGACATCGGGGTTGCAGAAGGGGGATCTGATTATCGTTGCTGGGCGTCCTTCCATGGGGAAAACGGCATTCTCCATCAACATTGGCGAGCATGTGGCTATCGAGTATGGTCTGCCTGTCTGTGTGTTTTCCATGGAAATGAGTGGGGCACAGTTGGCAAGCCGTATGCTGGGGTCTATCGGGCGCCTGGATCAGCATCATCTCCGCACAGGTCGTTTGGATGACAATGACTGGCCTAAACTGACTTATGCTGTGCAGAAGATGAATGATGCGCAGTTGTTTATCGATGAGACGCCTGCATTGAGCAGTATGGAACTGCGGGCGAGGGCTCGCCGTCTGGCGAGACAGTGTGGACAGCTTGGACTGATCATTATCGATTACCTGCAGTTGATGTCGCCAAGTTCAGCAGGTGAAAACAGGGCGACGGAAATTTCTGAGATTTCCCGAGGGTTGAAGGCTTTGGCTAAAGAGTTGAATTGTCCTGTCATTGCCCTGTCGCAGTTGAACCGTTCGGTTGAACAGCGTCCAAACAAGCGCCCTGTGATGTCCGATCTGCGTGAGTCTGGTGCCATTGAACAGGATGCTGACCTGATTCTGTTCATTTACCGCGATGAGGTTTATAACCCGGATTCACAGGACAAAGGGACGGCGGAAATCATTATCGGTAAACAGCGTAATGGTCCTATCGGCAGTGTCAGACTGACATTCCTGGGACAATATACAAAATTTGACAATTTTGCTGGTGGCATGGAGTACGGTGGATGAAATCCATCGGGTAGTCAGGTTCTTCAATATCCCTGAAGAATCGACCAAGTCTGCCAGACTACATGAAAGGTGTAAGGATGTTTGGAAAATTAATGCCAAAAGAGACCAAGTTTTTTGATCTTTTCAATCAGCATGCGGATCTGTGTGTCAAAGGTGCGGCTGAACTGCTTGAATTGATGAAGGACTCTTCCGACAATTTCGAACGTCGGATGCACATCATCGAGAATATTGAGAAACGTGCGGATGATGTGACCCATGCGACTGTCAAGGCGCTTCATACGACTTTCATCACTCCGCTGGACCGTGATGATATCCATACCCTGATTTCCCGTATGGATGACATCATCGACCTGATTGAAGATTCCGCACAGGCAGTGTCTCTTTACAATATCGAGGTCATTACCCCAGAGGCTTTCAGACTGGCAGAGCTTGTCCTGATCAGCTGCGAGAAGATCCAGAAGGGTGTTGCCCTGATGAGCAATATGAAGAATGCCGAAGAGATTCTGAAACTCTGCGAAGAGGTTGATGAGCTCGAAACCGAAAATGACCATGTGATGTATGAAGCGATGTCAAAGCTCTTCCGTACAGAGCCAGACATCCGCACTTTGATCAAGCTGAAAGCGTTGTACGAATTGTTGGAAAACATCTGTGACATCTGTGAAGAGGTCGGTAAGATTATTGAAGGTATTGTTATTGAGAATGCCTGATTTTCAGGCTCTTTCAGAAAGAATATTTTCCAACTGATCAACAAGGAGAATCATGCAAGCAATACATGTCAGCCTGACAGCAATCATCATTATTGTTGCCATGGCGTTGTTGTTTGATTTCATGAATGGTTTTCATGATGCGGCGAATGCGATTGCGACAGTCGTCTCAACGGGTGTGCTGAAGCCACAGATTGCAGTGGGTGTTGCCGCTTTCATGAATGTCATTGCGATTTTCATCTTTGACCTGCATGTGGCGACAACTGTCGGCAAGGGGATTGTTGATGCGTCCATTGTTGACCATTACATTGTCTTTGGGGCACTTTCTGGGGCAATTGGGTGGAATATCATTACATGGTATTACGGGATTCCATCTTCTTCTTCCCATGCACTGGTTGGTGGTCTGATCGGTGCTGCACTGGCTAAGAGTGGCGCAGGTTCCCTGATTGCTGGCGGCATCCTGAAAATCTGTGCGTTCATCGTGATTGCGCCGGTTCTGGGGTTTGTGTTCGGGTCATTCATGATGCTGATTATTTCATGGATCTTTGTCAGGACGGCACCCGGTACAGTTGACCGTATTTTCCGGAAAGTGCAGTTGTTCACCTCATCCCTGTACAGCTTGGGACATGGTGGTAATGATGCCCAGAAAACCATGGGGTTGATCTGGATGCTGCTGATTGCGTCTGGATATTCCACCAACAGCGATTCATTGCCTATCTGGGTTATCGTATCCTGCTATGCGGCGATTGGTTGCGGCACGCTGTTTGGTGGCTGGCGTATCGTGAAGACGATGGGGCAGAAGATCACCAAGGTTGTTCCTGTCGGCGGTGTCTGTGCAGAAACCAGTGGTGCCCTGACCCTGTTCATGGCAACTGCATTGGGGATTCCTGTTTCAACAACCCATACGATTACCGGTGCTATTGTCGGTGTTGGTGCATCCAAACGCTTCAATGCTGTGAAATGGGGTGTTGCGGGCAATATTGTCTGGGCATGGATTCTGACGATTCCAGCCTCTGCTGCGATTTCAGCAGTTGGCTGGTGGGTCGGTACCCAGATTCTGTAAAAATCGATTCAGATTAGAACAACGCCTTGAAGAGCGGATGCTTTTCAGGGCGTTCTGTTTTGTGCTAACAGTTTTACTGTTGCGATGAATCTAGATGGTTGGATAAGGCAATGAACTGTTCCAGTTCAAGCTGTTCTGGGCGTTTGGATGGATCCACACCACACTGTTCCAGTTCTGATTCTGTAAAGAGCGGTGACAGGTTGTTACGGATGATTTTTCGTCGTTGTGAGAATGCCTGCGTGACAACTTTTGAGAGAGCCTCGGTGTTGCAAGGGATAGGCGATGTCTTGGGAATCATCCGGACGATGGCAGAATCAACCTTGGGGGCAGGATCAAAAGCGGTTGGTGGAACGGTGAACAGCATATCGATGTCATAGCGCCACTGGAGCATGATTGAAAGGCGTCCATAGGCTTTTGAGCCATGCTCTGCTGCCATACGTTCAACAACTTCTTTCTGCAGCATGAAATGCTGGTCGATGACGGAATCTGCAAAAGTCATCAGATGGAACAGGAGCGGGGTGGAGATGTTGTATGGCAGATTACCCACTACCCTGATTTTTCTGTCAGGCGATTTCTGGATGGTCCGGAAGTCGAAAGCCAGTGCATCACCTTGATGGATTGTCAGTGGTTTGTTGTTGAATTTCTTTTGGAGGAAAGTGACAAGGTCTCTGTCGAGTTCAACAACGTCCATTGTATTCAGATAAGGGATGAGCCGTTCTGTCATGGCTCCCATGCCGGGGCCGATTTCGACCATGGTATCTGTTGTTTTGGGCGCAATGGCACTGATGATATTATCCAGAACGGATTGGTCTTTCAGGAAGTTCTGGCCAAATCTTTTTCGCGGAATATGTTTCATGCTGTCTTTGCAGAGTTTCTTGCCATTTCTGCGGCAATCTGAAGGGCTGTTGACATGCTGCCGGCATTGGCGATGCCGATTCCCTTGGCGGCAATATCCAGGGCAGTACCATGGTCAACTGATGTGCGGATAATCGGAAGTCCCAGAGTGACATTCACACCATGTCCGAATGTCGCATATTTGAGGACAGGCAATCCTTGGTCATGGTACATCGACAGGACACAGTCCGCATCTTTCAGATAATGCGGTTGGAAAAGTGTATCTGCAGGATACGGTCCCGTGATATCAATATCCTGTTCCTGAAGTTTTGCGATTGCCGGCGAGATGGTGCTGATTTCTTCTGTGCCGAGATATCCATTCTCTCCCGCATGAGGGTTCAGACCAGCAACGAGAATACGCGGACTGCTGAGGCCAAACCGTTTCTTAAGGTCGCGATGGATAATGGATACGGTTTCAATCAATCCATCGATTGTGATGGCATTGGAAACATCTTTCAGCGGTAAATGCGTGGTTGCCAGGGATACGCGCAGCATGTTGTCTGCCAGAGGACCATCCTGCTGGATTTTCCCAGCAAGCATCATGACAACGCGCTTTGTCTGTGTTTTCTCCGCAAAATACTCCGTGTGCCCTGTAAATGGAATCCCGGCATCATTGATGGTGCTTTTCTGGACGGGAGCTGTGACGACAGCATCAAAGATGCCTTTCTGTGCGCCTTCAATCGCAACATCCATAAAGGACAGGACCGCAGGACCGTTCCGGGCATCCAGTGTGCCTGATACAGGTGCTGTGGCTAAAGGTGTGTCAATGATGATGAGCTTGCCTGCAAGCGCTTCAATACCGGTTCTGGACAGGTTTTCTGTAGACAACCGGTGCAATGGTGCAGCAATACCCAGTTGTTCAGCGAGATGGGCAATCTGACGGTAATCCCCAATCAACACAGATTGGATGCTATCCATGCAGTCGATTGCCCCTCGAATGGATATCTCAGGTCCAATGCCTGCAGGTTCGCCGGTTGTGATGGCAATGATTGGCTTTGCCATCTTAATCCTGCTGGTTGTCGAAGCGGTATTCGACATAAACCCGGTCACGTAACTGGCGAAGCCATTCTTCAGTACCTTCGACCATTTTGCGCTCTCTCAGCTTCTGTTTGATGATTGCGCGTTTACGTTCTTGGGAAACATCATCGGTTTTCTTTTCGAGGACCTGGATCAGGTGAAAACCGAACTGTGTCTCGACAGGATCACTGATTTCCCCGATATTCAGGGCCAGCATGGCCTTCTCAAATTCTGGGACTGTGTCGCCCAGATAAATCCAACCTAAATCACCCCCGCGGCTGGCAGAAGTGTCATTTGAGAAGGTTTTTGCCAGTTCTTCAAAGGTTGCGGAATTGTTGATGATTCGCTGTTTCAGTTCAACCAATTTGTGTTTCGCTTCATTTGCAGAAACAAGCTGGTTGACCTTGATCAGGATATGGCGAGCATGAATTTGCTGTACCGCATTGCCTGTGGCTATAGCGTTTGATTTGTCATTGCCGGATTCGCGGCGTTCAATAACTTTCAGGATGTGAAAACCGTTCGGGCTTTTGATGATGCCTGTGATGCCACCTGTTGGGACATTTGCCAGTGCTTCAGTAAATGCCTGAGGCAGACGGTCAGTGCTGCGCCAGCCGATATCACCGCCTTTGGTGCTTTCCTCAGAGTCAGAAAAGGCCGCTGCGTTCTCTTGGAAATCACCGCCAGATTGCAGCAGTTTCAAGACCTTTTCGGCTCTTTCATGTTTTTCAGCAATCTGTTCGGGGGATGCGTTGTCTGGAACACGGATCATGATGTGACCGAGATGGATTTCCTGTGGCGCCTGTGGCTGCATGCTGTCATTGCCTAGCAAAGCATCGACCTCAGCATCATTGATCTGGATCTTGCTGGCAACTTCATGGTTGCGAAGACGTTCCATGGTGATTTCCTGACGGATGCCTTCACGGAATGCTTCAAAAGATTCCCCTTTTTTCTCCATGGATGCCTGCAGCTGGCTGACGGTCATGCCATCCTTCTCCGCAATCATAGAGATGGTTTTATCCAACTGGACATCTGTGACATTGATGCCCATGTCTTTTGCCAACTGGACCTGAGCGCTTTCGATGATCATGCGTTCCAGAACCTGTTTCTGTAAAACCTCAGGAGGCGGCATGGTGACTTTCTGAGCAGTCAACTGCTTTGTAACCAGATCGATCCGATGTTTCAGTTCGGACATGGTGATGACATCTTTGTTCACAATGACTGCAATCGAGTCAACGACAACAGATCTAGGGGATTCCTGTCGATGTTCTGCTGGTGCTGTATCTGTAACTGGTGTTTCGATTTTGCTGGATGCAGGCACACCCTGCGCAAATGCAGATGCAAGGCAGAAGCAGGAGGCAGATAAAATCGACAGCCATTTCATGAATGGCTGTTTGAAGGAAAATTTTGTCGAGTGCATTAAATTGTCCCTATTAGAAGGAATCATTTTTCTGATAGCGTTCAGTCAGTGCATCGTAGCCGGTGACTTTGTCCTGGATTTCTTTAACTGGATCATTACCTACCCGGGCAAAGCCTTTCAGCTCAAGCTGAACGTAGAAGGAATTATTACTTTCGTCAGAAGAGGTTGCTTCGTGCATTGCGACCAACCGTAATACCCAACAGTCAGCGTTATATTCAACACCAGCTATGCTTTCGATGACGCGGTCATCCGCAAAAGAAAAGTTGTGCTGTCCAACGAGATACCAACGGTCACCGATAGGCCATTGACCGGAGATGATGGTCTGGTCAATTTTTGAACCCGTAATGTAATCGATTTCATTTCGCATGTAGCGATATTCTGCATTCAGCGATTTCATTGGACCAGGTTTCCAGTGCATAGCAATATTGCCACTGTTAATCTTGCTGTTGTTCATGCCGTATTGAAGGTTGGAATCGAAGTTAAATTCTTCGGTCAACTGACCATTTGCCAACAACAGTAAGTCTGAATAATCTCTGGAGTTATCTTCGGATGGTTTGTACAGATAGACACGTTGTTTCTGGAAATTGAATTGTTGGCCAACGGTAAAACGAAGGCGTTCAGTGCCATCTCCGTCAAGAAAACGTGATGTTAGTGCGGCAGTCAGACTGTTTTGGTCAGCAATACGGTCATAGCCACTGTAGCGGTTTTCAGAAAACAGCCTTGCATAGCCAAAAGTGAGTTTACTGGTGTCAAATATTGGAAAATCGCTTTGGTCTCTATATGGCGTGTAGGCATAGAAAAGACGCGGTTCTAAAGTCTGAATACTGCCATCACCAAAGATTGTTGAATCTCTGTCAAAAATCAAGCCAGTATCGAGCGATAACGTTGGCAGGGTGCGGCTGAGAGATGTGTTGGTAACAAGGCTGTTATCAAGATCTTCCAACTTGTATTTCGTGAAATTCAGTTTGGCTTTCGGTGTAAAGAACCACCCCGCACGGGTAATCGGATAGGCAACACTCGGCTCGATGACATAACGATTGCCACGATTCTGCTTGTATTCTGAATATCTATATTTGGATCCCTTGAATTGATTTCTCAGGCTTTGCCAATGTTCCCCCCAGTACAAGTCCAGGTCTTTATTATCTAACCAGAAACGGGTGGCCTCTGCATGAAATTGCCAATCAAACCCATGGACATCATCTTTTCCACCGTCAAGAGTAACTTGTGGTAGGCGAGAATGGTCTCTTTGGATAATGGAGTCCCAATCTTGCAGTATCTGATAGCCAGAAGCGATGATGGATGCATTCCATGAGCCAAAATTTTCGGTATCTATTGATTTTGAAACTTGGCCAAAACGTCTTAATTTATGTTTACTGTCTTCATCGCCAAAGTCTCTAAATGAAGAAATCGTATTCAATGCACCTGCATTACGGTACATGGAGAAGTCATCTGGATAATCATTATCTGATGCTCCGCGGTAGTCCCATTTGATGCCCCATCCATCAGCAAATGTCTGTTCATGCTGGGTTGCATACAGATAGCGTCTATGACCATATTCCTTGTCATGCGGCATATACTCGATATACGTATTGCCTTCATAATTCTCGCCAAGATAGCGGTATTCAGCGCCTAGCTGAAGCCCACGTTTGGTCATCAGATTTGGATACAGGGTCAGGTCATAATTTGGGGCAAGGTTGAAGTAATAAGGGACAGTTATCTCAACGCCTTTTGTGGAGTTCAAGCCAATGGTAGGAGGAAGAACCCCGGATTTTCTTTCGCCTGTGACAGGAAAAGTCAGAGCAGGAGCCCCAATAATTGGGACATCCTTGAAGTACAGCACAGGACTGGTGGCATAGCCAAAGTTCTTGCCTTGGTCGATATGCAACTTGTCGGTTTTCATGTACCAGTCAGGATCCAGTCCATCACAGGTGGTCAGGGTGCTGTCGAACAGGTTTGCAGTGTCTTTGCTGGTCAGATCAATGCGGCCAGCACGCCCCTGTCTATTACCCGTTTCCAGTTTATAGTAAGCGTTTTTCAGTGTGCCTTCACTGGTATCCAGATTGATGTTCGCCTGTTCTGCTGCAAACTGGTCGCCAAACCGCTGGATGAAAACATTACCGACCATATCGGTATCATTTTCTTCATTGTGGAGGACACCATGATCGCCAGTGATAATGGTCTGGTCGCGTTCAATCTCAACGTCATAGTCCATGTACATGTCACGTGACTGGCGGCCGGTGATCTGTTCTGCACGGATGATGGTCGGTGCGTTCTTGTTCTCAACATGAACAGGTTTTGCTTTTTTGTCATTCTGCTGTTGCATCAGCATGGCAGATGCTGGCGCGGCAGCCCACAGTGCTGTAAGCAGTGAGACTAATGCACAGGTCTTGAAAGGAACAAAAAAACGGCTCATGAACAAAACGTAAAAATAATTACCACGAAAAACAGGCTAGAATCGCTTATTATATGAGAAGTTTAAACTGATAATGTAAAGAATTGTTTTCTATGTCTACAACAGTCCCAAATATTTCCACCGATTCCCGTCTGGCGCAGCTCGTTCCATGGTTGGAAAGCCTGACTTCCTTTGATCTGGATGTTGTGTCAATCCGACCAGCTTCTTCTGATGCAAGCTTCCGCAGATACTTCAGAGTGGACTCACCGCAGGGCTCCTATATTGTAATGGATGCACCACCTGATAAGGAAAAAATTGAGCCATTCATCCAGGTTGATGAACTGTTTGGTGAGAGTGGTGTTGCCGTCCCTGAAATCTTGGCGAAAAACATCGAAGAAGGATTCCTTCTTTTGTCAGATTTGGGTAACAAGACCTATCTTTCTGAGTTGAATGAAGACAATGCAGATACGCTTTACCGTTCTGCGTTGAATGCACTGGTCCAGATCCAGACAGTCAGCCGTCCGGGGGTTCTGCCTGAATATGACCGTGAGACCCTGTTAAGAGAACTGAACCTGTTCCCTGAATGGTACATCACAAAACATCTGGGTTTTGAAATCACGCCAGAAAAGCAGGCAATCCTCGACAAGACGTTCAATACACTGCTTGCCAACAATCTTGCCCAACCTCAGGTTTTCGTCCATCGTGACTACCACTCCAGAAACCTGATGTACAAAGAAGATGGCAAGCCAGGCATTCTGGATTTCCAGGATGCGCTTTATGGTCCTGTGACCTATGACCTTGTTTCTCTGCTCAAGGATGCCTATGTTGAATGGGATGAGGAGCGTGTGCTGGATCTGGTCATCCGTTATTGGGAACGTGCAAGAAAAGCCGGTCTGCCAGTCAATCCTGACATCGACCAGTTCTACCGTGATTTCGAGTTCATGGGTGTCCAGCGTCATTTGAAAGTCCTTGGTATCTTTGCACGTCTCTATCATCGTGATGGCAAAGAGGCCTATCTCAAAGACATCCCATTGGTGATGAAATACGCAAGCAAGACAGCCCATCGATACAGTGAGCTCGCTCCTTTGGCAAAACTGTTGGATGAACTTCAGGACATCAAGGCTGATGTAACCTATTCTTTCTGATAGAAGGGGAATCGAGATGAAAGCAATGATATTTGCGGCAGGGCGTGGCAACCGTATGCGTCCTTTGACAGATACCTGTCCCAAGCCATTGCTGACTGTCAGGGGGAGACCGCTGATTGTCTGGCATATCCTGAATCTTGTCCGTGCGGGGATAACAGAAATCGTCATCAATCATGCGCATCTTGGCCATATGATCGAGGAGGCATTGGGTGATGGTTCCAAATACGGCGCAAAACTCTATTATTCGCGTGAGCCATCCGATTCAGCGCTGGAAACAGCGGGGGGGATTGCCTATGCGCGTGAACTGCTCGGAGATGAGCCCTTTGTTGCCGTGGCAGGTGATATCTATTGCCCGTATTTCAATTTCAAGGATGTGGAATCTGTTCTGGAAGACAATGATGTCTGGGGGAATCCACATACACTGGACAAACGTGATGTGGCCTGGCTGTATCTTGTCAAGAACCCAGATTTTCATCCGCAGGGCGATTTTGCGCTCAATGCTTTTACTGTCAGCAATGAGGGTGAGCCGAAATGGACATTCTCTGGCATTGGTGTCTACCGCATGTCCATGTTTGACTCCATCACGCCAGGGGAGAAGGTTTCCCTGGGTTCTATCTTGAGGGAATACATTGCCAGAGGTCAGGTTGGCGGTGAGATTTATCGGGGAGACTGGAACAACGTCAATACCATTGAGGAACTGGAGGCATTGAACGCCCCATTGGTATAAGGGAACCTTGTTCTAGAAATAGAAAAGGCAGGAAAATTTCCTGCCTTTTCTATTTTTGGGTTGGTGAAGAATGAATCCTTAACCGTTCAATCAGTCTTTCACTGCAGTGATTCGGTTCTTCTCATCAACCAGAACAACCTTAGGACGGAATGTCTTGATTTCCTCGTCATCCATCAGCCCAAAAGTCGCAATGATGACCAAGTCGCCAAGGTGGACACAGCGTGCTGCAGCACCATTCAGAGAGATAACGCCACTGCCTCTTTCGCCGGGGATGATGTAAGTTGAAAAACGTTCCCCATTATTGACATTCCAGATGTCAATCTTTTCGTATGGCAGCATGCCTGCTGCATCGAGCAGATCTTCATCAATTGCGCAGGAACCTTCGTAAGCAAGGTCACACTGGGTGACTGTTGCACGATGGATTTTCCCGCGTAACATAATCCGTTGCATTGTCAATTTCTCCTGTTTGCAAAACTACTTCTGCACAGTCCTGTGCAATAACAAATCGTATTATATCAGTGTAAGTGTGCTGAAACCTTACGGACAGACTTTTTGACAGAAATATTCACTGCCATCAGAAAACAGAACAGAATCGGGGGTTCCAATTCCCAAGAGTCAGAATGCAACTGGATAATAGCCGAATCCTGCCGTAAATTATTCACACCATACAAAGGCACTAATAATACACAACTTTTGGTGGAAATATAAAAATATTCATAAACTTTCTTCGTCTATTGGGGTTTTGACCACTTATTATGCAGTCGCAAACAACAATCCTGATTTCTGAGGGATTTGCCGAAATATCGATAGATTACGCAATGCGATAAAATATGCTCCCAACTGAATGCGTATAGTCGAATCATGCTGAAACCCGAAATTATTGTTGCCTGTATTGTTGAGAAAGATGGTCGTTTCTTGGTGGTGGAAGAACGGACAGAACGGGGTATCCGATTCAACCAGCCTGCAGGGCATCTGGAGTCAGGAGAAACCATCGAACAGGGGGCGTTGCGTGAAACCATGGAGGAGACAGCGTGTCGGGTGGAATTGACATCGTTGGTTGCGGTCAATATGACCCAGTACCTGTCCCGTGGTGCTGAGCCGGCATCTTTCCTGCGGTTTACTTTCGAGGCGGCTTTTGTCGAGCAGACTGCTGCGGCATTGGATCCGGATATCATCCGCACCCATTGGATGACTTATGAAGAAGTGCTGGCATGTAAAGATCGCCATCGTAGCCATCTATTGCTGGAGACGATTGAAAAATATCGCAGAGGTCTACGCAGTCCAATGACATTATTATCCACCCAGCTTATGGAAAGGGATTGATCAGTGACTAAAAAGACAGTTGTCATCGGCATGTCCGGTGGTGTGGATTCTTCGGTATCAGCCTGGCTGTTGAAGCAGCAGGGCTACAATGTTATCGGGCTTTTCATGAAAAACTGGGAAGACGATGATGATGGTCAGTATTGTTCTGCCCGCCAGGACTGGCTGGATGCGGTGACAGTTGCAGACATCATCGGTATCGATATCGAGGTTGTCAATTTTGCTGAAGAATACAAGGACCGTGTGTTTGCGGATTTCCTCCGTGAATATGAAGCAGGCAGAACCCCGAATCCTGATGTGCTGTGCAATGCGGAAATCAAGTTCAAGGCATTTCTTGACCATGCCATTGAATTAGGGGCTGAGCAGATTGCGACCGGTCACTATGCCAAGGTCCGTGAAAACAATGGCCTGTTTGAGCTGCTCAAGGCGGACGATGACACCAAAGATCAGAGTTATTTCCTGCATCGCCTGAATCAGAAACAGCTGTCAAAGACGATATTCCCATTGGGAAATATCAGAAAGACCGAGGTTCGTAAGATTGCGGATGAAATCGGTCTGCCGAACGCGAAGAAGAAGGATTCAACAGGCATCTGCTTCATTGGTGAGAGACCGTTCCGTGAATTTCTCAACAGATACCTTGCCTATAAACCAGGACCAATCAAGACGCCTGATGGCAAGCAGATCGGGGAACATGTCGGGCTCAGTTTCTACACAATCGGCCAGCGCAAGGGTATCGGTATCGGTGGCATGAAGGCATTCAAGAATCCAGACGGTACCAGCGATGCGTGGTATGTTGCGAGAAAAGACATCAGCACCAACACCCTGTATGTTGTCCAGGGACATGACCATCCATGGTTGCTGTCACCGACATTGGATGCGGGGCAATCCAGCTGGATTGCCGGTGCTGCGCCAGACAAAGAATCACTTGCGGTCAAGACACGTTACCGCCAGAAGGATATCCCATGCAAACTGTGCCTCAAGAATGGGGATGCATTCTCTGCTGAATTCCTGCAGCCGCAATGGGCAATTACACCTGGGCAGTCTGCTGTGTTCTATGATGGCGATGTCTGTCTTGGCGGTGGCATCATCGACAATCAGACGGCTGTCCACCGTTGATCTGACACTGCAGCGACTGCCCTGTCAGGGAGCAGTCGCCTTGAAAGAAGGACGGGCCGCCAGTTTCTGGTAGAGACGGTCAAGGTTCGGATAATCCTTCTGCCAGTCGATGTCGGGGAACTTCACCAGCAGCCATCCCAAGGTGCAGCCAACGGCGATATCTGCCAGTGACAGGGTGTTGCCATGGCAGAAGGCGTTGTCTCCCAACTGGTCTGACATGGTTTTCAGCCCTGCATGGACTTTTTTCATCTGTGTGCTGACCCAGCTTTCACTTTGCTGTTCAGGTGGGCGTCTGGCTTCAAGCCGGACAAGCACAGCGGCATCCAGTACCCCATCTGCCAGGGCCTCCCAGCATTTCACCTGTATCCGCGCCATGCCGTTTTCAGGAATCAGTCTGTTGGTCTCTGCGGCAGTATCTGCATACTCAACAATCACACAGGAGTCATAGACTGCCTGCCCATCATCCAGAATCAGACAGGGAACTTTTGCAAGGGGATTGTGCTTTGGTGCGATGTCATCTGCCGCACCCAGTTCCGTCAGGATGAAATCAAACGGAATTCCTTTTTCAATCAATACAGTACGGGCCTTGCGGACGTAAGGGCTTTGCTGTGTGCCAATCAGTTTCATCATGATTTGTTCCCAGACTTTCAGTTTGTTGGAAAATTATAGCATTCACGTGTCGGATAAGCGTCAGATGGTGCTTTAGATGCTTATCTCACTCAACTGAAGGGCAAAAAATGATAGACTTACAAATTGTATTATTTTGAGAAATTGTCACTATGGAACTCTCTGCACTTTCTGCCCTGTCTCCGCTCGATGGTCGATATGTGAGAAAAACAGGTGCTTTAAGACCTATTCTGTCTGAATCTGGTTTTATGCGTCATCGTGTCAAAGTTGAAATGGCATGGTTACAGGCGCTGTCTCAGGCTGGACTTTCTGAAATCAAACCATTCTCCGCAAAAACCGTTCAGTTCCTGAATGCATTGGTTGAGAATTTCTCTGTCGATGATGCCGCACGCATCAAGGAAATTGAATCCATCACCAATCACGATGTGAAAGCGGTGGAATACTGGATCAAGGAATCCGTTGGTCTGAACCTGCCACCAGAACTCGCGCGTCTGAATCCTCGCAAGGTCAATGTTGACGGCGATATCACAGAAGAAGTCAAGCCGGTTGCTGAGTTCATCCACTTTGCCTGCACATCAGAAGACATCAACAACACATCCCACGGCATGATGATCAAGGCTGCGAGAGATGAAGTTGTTCTGCCTGCCTTGCAGTCAGTCATTGAAAAACTGCGCACCATGGCGCATGACAACGCCTCCCTGGCGATGCTGGCGCGTACACACGGTCAGACTGCAAGTCCAACCACTCTGGGTAAGGAAATCGCGAATATCGTTTCCCGTCTCAAACGGGCAGCAGACAGGATCCAGGCAGTTGAGATCATGGGTAAGATGAATGGTGCTGTCGGTAACTACAATGCCCATTTTGCCGCCTATCCAGAAATTGACTGGGAAAATTTCTCCCGGAATGTTGTCGAGAACCATCTCGGTCTGACATTCAACGAATACACCATCCAGATTGAACCACATGACTATATCGCAGAACTGTTCGACGCAATTGCCCGTGCGAACACCATCCTGATCGATATGAACCGCGATGTCTGGAACTACATCTCTCTGGGCTATTTCAAACAGGTCACCAAGGCTGGCGAAGTTGGTTCCAGCACCATGCCTCACAAAGTCAATCCAATCGACTTTGAGAACTCTGAAGGTAATCTGGGTGTTGCGAACTCACTGCTGAAACACATGGCTGAAAAACTGCCTATCTCCCGTATGCAGCGAGACCTGACCGACTCCACCGTTCTCCGCAATATCGGTATTGCACTGGGCTACGCTGTGCTGGCATACGACAGTTGCCTGAGAGGTCTGAATAAACTGGAAGTCAACGCTGAAAAGATTTCCAATGATCTTGAAAACTCCTGGGAAGTGCTGGCAGAACCTGTCCAGACAGTGATGCGCCGTTATGGCATTGAAAACCCATATGAACAGCTCAAGGCGCTGACCCGTGGCAAAGGTATCGAAAAGGATGACCTGCATGCATTCATCCGTAGCCTGGCATTGCCTGACGATGTGAAAGAAGGATTACTGAAGCTGACACCTGCAACCTACACAGGCATCGCTTCAAAACTTGCAACAAAGATTTAAGAAACAAACTGATTACGATTATTCAACGAAGGGAAGAATCATGACACTTATGAAAAAATGTATCGGTGCTGCATTGGTTTCTCTGGCAGCTGTTTCCATGGCGGTCCATGCTGACGAAGCAAAGAGCCCATTCACCCCTGACAGCGTTTCTTTTGAAGTCGGTGCAGGCGAACACGTCCAGCTCGCTCGTGTTGGTTTCCAGTGGGACTGGAACAAAGACTGGTTCAGAACCGAAGGCGGCTATCATCTGAACGGTTACTGGGACCTGAACTTGGGCTGGTGGCACGGTGACCGCAAGTACGACCAGAACAAAGACCAGGATATCGGCGTTATCGGTCTGACCCCAACCTTCCGTTGGGAACATGAAACCAAAAAAGGCTGGTATGCTGAAGCAGGTATCGGTGCAAGTTTCTTCTCCGAAGTCTATAACAACAACGACAACCGTATGTCCACCTCCTTCCAGTTCGCAGACCATATCGGTGTCGGTTATGTCTTCAACAACAACTTCGACCTCGGCCTGAGACTGCAGCACTACTCCAACGCAGGTATCAAAAAACCTAACGACGGTGAAAACTTCATCGTTCTGCGTGGTGCATACAAGTTCTGATAACAGCTGAAAACCGGACGGAAAACACGTGAGCGATACAGCAAAGAAGCCCGTTGTGGCTTTTGTGGGTATCGGTCTGATGGGGTTGCCTATGGCAACCCTGATTGCGCAGGCTGGCTACCCACTCCGCGCTTGGAACAGAACCCGTGAGAAAGCACTGCCACTGGCAGAGCATGGCGCACAGGTTGCAGAAACCCTTGAAGAAGCCGTCAAAGGTGCTGATATCATCATCACCATGCTTGAGGCAGGTCCTGTCGTCAAGACCGTCGTGCAGTCGATGCTGCCATATCTGACTGCGGGCGCTCTGGTGATTGACATGAGCTCCACCAAACAGTCTGAGGCGATTGATGTCAACAAAATGCTGCAGCCGAAACAGGTCTCCTTTATGGATGCCCCTGTATCGGGTGGTGTGGTTGGTGCAGCGGCTGGCACTTTGGCTATCATGGCGGGTGGCAGTCAGGCTGACTTCAACCGGGCAGAAGCCCTGTTCAAGGTCATGGGGCGTCCAACATTGGTTGGTCCTGTTGGCAGTGGGCAGATTGCAAAACTCTGCAACCAGCTGATTGTTGGTGGTACTGTGGCGATTGTGGCTGAGGCAATGCTGCTTGCTCAGGCGGGTGGTGCTGATCCTGTTGCGATGCGTCAGGCAATCCGTGGTGGTTTTGCTGAAAGCCGTATCCTTGAACTGCATGGGCAGCGTATGCTTGACCGTGACTTCAAGCCAGGCGGTCAGATCAAGAGTCAGGCAAAAGACCATGTCAATAT
>CAZHQM010000013.1:1180-19539 GCA_964534155.1 uncultured Oxalobacter sp. | reverse complement strand
ATGCAAGACCATGCATGCGAATCATGGTCATTGAGGCATAACGTCGAAGCATCTCATTGCACTTTTTACGGTCCTGAGCAACCTTATTGCGAGTGATTGCTTCTGTAATCGTATCCATCACCTCCTGCAGGATGCCACTACCAAAACCATCCAGTGTCACAACCTCATAACGATAGGTCCAGCCATCTGTCACCCAACCAGCCGCCACACTGCATAAAGCACTGTAACGGTTTTTAAATGTCTCCACAGACATTCCCTTACCTGCTGCAACAGACTGCCAACGTACATCGGAATTATCACCATCACCAAAAGCCCATTCCCGCTGACTCTCATCTGCGGTAAAGACCATGCCACTGACATAGATGTTCACGAAATTATCGACACGCTCTTCAACAATCATTTGGATCTCCTGAGACAAAGATGATTTCCGATACCTTAAACATATTACAGGAAATCCTGCAAATGCGGACGCTCTTTGAAAAGATAATAAGAGGAAAGTGGCCTGCCCTGCAGGATTCGAACCTGCGACCTACGGCTTAGAAGGCCGTTGCTCTATCCAGCTGAGCTAAGGGCAGAATCTTCAACTTGAAGTGAAGTAGGAATGAAAAAAAGCTGTCTTAAAGACAGCCTTTTGTATATGGTCGGGGCGAGATGATTCGAACATCCGACCCACTGCTCCCAAAGCAGTTGCGCTACCAGGCTGCGCTACGCCCCGAAAGATTTAATTTTACGTCAAATTCCGATTCTTTGTCAAGAAATTAAAAGTATTACCTTTTATTTAAGCGGAGACATTAGGACATTTATCTGCAATGCGTTTTGCAAATGCTTCTGCCTCATCCGCATTCTCAGCCTCAACCATGAAACGGATTAAAGGCTCTGTACCAGATGCCCGGATCAGAACCCGCCCACGGTCTCCAAGCTCTTTCTCAACAGCCTCTTTTTCCATCTGGATTTCATGGCTGTTTTTCCAATTGAAACCAGAAGCCACCCGAACATTGACAAGCGTCTGTGGGAACAAGGTCAATTCAGATATAAATTCTTTCAAGGATGCATTATGGCGCTGTAAGGCTGCCAATACCTGCAATGCTGAAATGATGCCATCCCCTGTTGTATGCTTGTCCAGACAGAGGATATGACCTGATCCCTCACCGCCAATCAGCCATCCATTTTCTTTCAGCATTTCCAGCACATAGCGGTCACCAACATTCGCCCTGCCGAAACCGATCTGTCTTTCCCTGAAAGCAACTTCAACTGCCATATTGGTCATCAGGGTTCCCGCAACACCTTTGACATCGCTGTATGACATTCTGTCTTTTGCAATGAGATATAAAAGCTGATCTCCATTGAATACTGTTCCTGTGGAATCAACCATAATCAGACGATCGGCATCTCCATCCAGTGCAATACCCAGATCCGCACCATGTTCAACGACAGCTGAGGATAATGCGCCAACAGAAGTCGCACCACAGTTCAGATTGATATTCAAACCATTCGGCTCTGTTCCAATGGTGATAACCTCTGCACCAAGTTCATGAAAAACTGAAGGAGCAATGCTGTATGCAGCACCGTTTGCACAGTCAACCACAATTTTCATGCCGCGCAGATTATAGTCAGATGGGAAAGTACTCTTACAGAACTCAATATAGCGCCCTCTCGCATCATCCAACCGTCCTGCCTTACCCAACCGCTCTGAAGGAACACAATCCATTGGCTGATCAATCAGGTACTCCATCTCAAGTTCCATATCATCTGGCAGTTTATTGCCTAAGGCGGAGAAGAACTTGATGCCGTTATCATGAAATGGATTATGCGATGCGGAAATCACAATCCCGGCAGATAAACGCAATGCACGTGTCAGGTAAGCAACTGCTGGTGTTGGAACCGGTCCTGACAGCATAACATCCACACCTGCTGCAGAAAGCCCTGCCTGCAATGCAGCTTCAAGCATATATCCAGATATACGGGTATCTTTCCCAATCAGGACAACTGGAGAAGTCCCTGACATATTCGTCCGGGTTAAGACCTTACCTGCGGCATAACCAAGTCTCATCACAAAATCAGGAGTGATTGGAGTCTGACCAACCCGTCCTCTTACACCATCTGTACCAAAGTAGCGTCTTTTCATTTGATTTCCTACTGCTGTATCAGTGTACCGCTTGCCAGATTTTCAGCGCATCGACAGTTTCATCAACATCATGCACCCTCAATATTTTCGCCCCATTGTCAATTGCCGCCAACGCAATCGCAATGTTGCCCGCCAATCTTTTTTCAACAGGCTTCCCTGTTATCTGCCCTATCAGCGTCTTGCGGGACAATCCAACCAGAATCGGCAATTGCAACGCATCTGTCAGTTTGCCCATGGACCTCAGCAGACTCAAATTATCCTCTTTACTCTTACCAAAGCCAAATCCAGGATCAATCGTCATGCGGTCATGAGACACGCCCAATGCTGTCAATGCATCGACCTGTTGGCGGAGAAAATCACTTACATCCTGAACAACATCATCATAACTTGGACGTTGCTGCATTGTTTTAGGATCACCCTGCATGTGCATCACACAAAGCCCACAATCAAAACCCAAGACTGCCTGTTTAGAGGCATCAGACTGAAAACCATAGATATCATTGATCATATCAGCACCCGCAGCCAGTACAGCCCTCATCGTCTCCGGCTTATAGGTATCTATCGATAATGGTTTTCCGCAATCTTTCAGTGCCTCGACAACAGGCAAAATCCTATCGAGCTCTTCCTGCAGGGGAACAGCATCTGACCCAGGTCTGGAGGACTCGGCTCCAATATCAATAATATCCACCCCTGCGGCAATCATTTCATCAGCGTGTCTCAAAGCAGATGAAAGAGAAAAATACTTCCCGCCATCTGAAAAAGAATCTGGAGTGATATTCAGGATTCCCATCACCAATGGACGAGATTCCTGCAAATCGAAGCGGTATCTACCGCACTGAAAGTAAGTCATCGAACAATCCAAAAAAAGGGCGAGCCATTTTTAGACTCACCCTTTATTTTCCATTCTAAAACACCATCATACAGATGCTGCAGTATCCCCATCTACCGCTTCAGATTCCACAGGGAAATTTTCAATCCCCTTCATGACATTATCAATCTGAACGGCATCAAGTGTTTCGTGTTCAAGCAGCAACTCAGCCATTTTCTCAACCTTGTCACGGTTGGATTCGAGAAGCTGTCTTGCCACTTTATACTGGGCATCGAGAATTTTACGGATCTCAGCATCAACCTTCTGCTGGGTTGCTTCTGAAATGGTCTTGGATGCCATGCGTCCACCAAAATACATATCCTGTTCAGTATCTTCGTAAACCATGGTACCCAATTCATCAGACATACCAAATCTCGCGACCATCGCCCGAGCCAGTTTGGTTGCCCGTTCAAAATCATTTGATGCACCAGTTGACATCTGCCCCATGAAAATCTCTTCTGCGATACGACCGCTTAACAGAATAGAAATATCTTCAAGCATCTTGTCACGGTACATATTGATACGGTCATGTTCCGGGAGCTGCCATGTCAGACCCAATGCCTGTCCACGAGGCATGATGGTGACTTTATGGACTGGATCCGCCTTCGGTAACAGTTTTGCCACAACAGTATGACCAGACTCATGGTATGCCGTATTCTTTCGTTCTTCTTCACGCATAACGAAAGACTTACGGGCAGGTCCCATCAGCAGTTTGTCTTTTGCATCCTCAAAGTCCTGCATTTCGACAAGTCGCTTGTTCTTCCTTGCCGCAAAGAGCGCTGACTCATTAACCAGATTAGCAAGATCCGCACCAGAGAACCCCGGGGTACCACGTGCCAACAGATTTGGATCAACATCAGGTGCCACAGGAACCTTTCTCATATGGACATTCAGAATCTGTTCACGACCTTTGACATCTGGCAGACCAACTACAACCTGACGGTCAAAACGACCTGGTCTCAGGAGTGCCTTATCGAGAACATCCACACGGTTAGTCGCAGCAACAACGATTGTGCTGGAATTTGGTTCAAAACCATCCATTTCAACCAGCAACTGGTTCAATGTCTGTTCGCGTTCGTCATTACCACCGCCCATGCCGGCACCACGATGACGACCGACTGCATCAATTTCGTCAATGAAAACAATGCAAGGATTATGTTTCTTCGCTGTCTCAAACATATCGCGGACACGGGAGGCACCAACACCAACAAACATTTCCACGAAGTCTGAACCAGAAATTGAGAAGAAAGGTACCTGGGCCTCACCAGCAATCGCACGCGCCAACAGGGTCTTACCAGTACCTGGAGGACCAACCAGCAACATACCTCTAGGGATACGGCCACCCAGTTTCTGGAATTTGCCTGGATCACGAAGGAAATCCACGACCTCAGCAACTTCTTCTTTGGCTTCATCACAGCCTGCAACGTCACTGAAGGTTACAGTATTGCTTTTCTGGTCAACCATTCTGGCCTTGGACTTCCCAAATGAGAATGCACCACCTTTACCTCCCCCCTGCATCTGGCGCATAAAGAAAATCCAGACACCAACGAGGAGAATCATCGGGAACCAGGAAATCAGGACCTGAGACCAGAAAGATGGTTCTTCTGGTGGTTTAACATCGAAATCAACACCGTTATCGACCAGGTCACCAATCAGACCACGATCAAGATAGGTCACGCCTGTCCGCACATGTTTCCCATCAGATGTGGTTGCTGTAATGGTCCGGTCTTCAATCACAACTTCCTTGATCCGTTTGGACTTCACGCCTTCAAGGAACTGAGAGTAATTGATTGGTTCGATGCTGTCAGAGTTGCTGCGATCGGTAAAGTGCTTGAATGTCGTCAGCAGAACAATAATGATGGCGGTCCATATGCCCACCCTCACAAACATATTATTCACAAAATCTCCTTGGACGCAGATGCGTTAAATTCAGACAGATTGGACATTTTACAATCATTTCCAGAGCTGTGCCATCAATCTACCCGATAATGCCTATAACTGACATGAATTATCACTGAATATCAGAATCAGATGAGATCTCCCTCTTCGTTCAGTGAGCTTTAATCCCTTTTTATAGGTTGCCTACAGTTTCTGGATTGGATGCTTCAGACGGGAGCCCAACAGGAAAATCTCAGAAGAATAATCGCGGCTTGCCTTTGGCTTTTTCGGTGTTACAACATGAAAGGTCTCGCGGAATTTTGCCAGAATGTCATTGTAGGTACTGCCATTAAAACATTTGACCAGTAACGATCCTGATGGTTTCAGATGATTCTGTGCAAAGTCCAATGCCAATTCCATGAGATATTCAACCCGTGCCGCATCGGCAACAGCCACGCCAGAAAGATTAGGCGCCATATCTGACAGAACCAGATCAACGCTCTTTCCTTGCAGGAGACTTTCCAGTTTTTCCAATGTTTCATCTTCCCGGAAATCGCCCTGGAAGAAATGCACCCCGGGAATAGGCTCCATTGGCAGAAGATCCAGACCAATCACAATTCCATTCAGCGAATCACCATTCTGAGAGCCCAATTTACGCGCAACATATTGAGACCAGCTCCCCGGTGCACAGCCTAAGTCCACAATAATCTGCCCAGGCTTGATCAGTTTGGCATCTTCATCTATCTCTTTCAGTTTATAAGCCGCACGTGCCCTATACCCTTCTTTCTGAGCTAATCTGACAAAAGGGTCTTCGAGGTGGTTCTTCATCCAGCTTTTATTGAATTTATTTTTAGCCATAGCGTAGAATACTGTTTTTGAAGAGGAAACAATGCTGACAATTAATTCATCACAACGCAGTGCCCTGCGGTCACAGGCTCACAGCCTGAATCCTGTCGTCATAATCGGTGATTCTGGTCTGACTGATGCGGTTCTTCATGAGATTGATGTCAATCTCGATGCCCACGGTCTGATTAAAATCCGTGTTTTTGGTGATGACCGTATGAACCGCATCGACATTCTCCAGAAAGTCTGTACCACTCTGCATGCCGCACCGATACAGCATATCGGCAAACTGCTTGTTATTTACCGTCCTAAAAAAGAAATGGAAAAGACACGAGGTGAATCTGCAGGCGGAGGCTTGAAGACTGTTGTCACTTTCAAGCCCGGTTTCGGTGCTATCAGAAACCGTGTCAAGAAAGTCCAGATTAAAGGTAATGAAAGAGTTACCCAAGGCGGTCTGGTCAAGCGTAAGAAAAACCGCCAGACAAGTGCCAAGAAAAAAGCACTTGCTGGCTGAGAATATCCTTAGATATACAGGACATCCAGAATTTCATATTCCCGAACACCGGCAGGTGCCTGAACCTCAATCACGTCGCCTGCCTCATGTCCAATCAGTGCTCTCGCCATTGGAGAGGTCACGGAAATTTTTGATTCTTTCAGATCTGCTTCATCATTACCGACAATCTGATAGCGGACTTTTTCACCTGAGTCCATATCCTCAAGCTCAACTGTTGCCGCAAACACAATACGACCGTCTGTATTCAATTTTGTTGGATCAATAATCTGCGCAGAACTCAGTTTGCTTTCAAGCTCAGCGATTCTGCCTTCAATGAATGCCTGTCTTTCTTTTGCTGCATCGTATTCTGCGTTTTCAGACAAGTCACCATGAGATCTCGCTTCTGCAATCGCAGCAACAACCTCGTAACGGTCTTTGGTTTTCAGTCTCTGAAGTTCATCGCGCATCATCTGTGCACCACGAACGGTAACTGGAATAGAGCTCATTTTCTTTCTCTCAAAAAACTGCGAGGCTCTGAGCGCTTACGCACCCGCCAAGCCCCGCATCTGTCATTTTAGGAATAATTCAATCAGTGCAACTGTTTATGCAGTGTCTGGATATCATAGACATTGATGTCATCCATGCTTGCAATACCCTGCACCGCAGCCTCAGCGCCAGCAATAGTGGTAATTGTATTGATCCGTGCTGCCAGAGCAGATGTACGGATAATACGGGAATCCTGAATTGCGGTCCGTCTTTCCTCAACAGTATTGATAACCAATACGATTTCGTGATTCTTAATGACGTCACCAATATGAGGACGACCTTCCCATACCTTGTTGATGGTTTCAACAGGAATACCAGCATCAGCAATAACCTTAGCAGTACCACGGGTCGCCATGATGGAAAAACCAAGATCGACAAGATCCTTCGCCACTTTCACCGCACGAGGTTTGTCACTGTCTTTGACGGACAGGAAAATCCTGCCAGAACGTGGCAATGTCGCACCAGCACCCATCTGGGATTTGACAAACGCTTCACCGAATGTCTTGCCAACGCCCATCACCTCGCCAGTTGATTTCATTTCTGGTCCAAGGATGGTATCAACACCAGGGAACTTCACAAATGGGAAAACAGCCTCTTTCACACAGTAATATTCTGGTACAGATTCGCCGTAAATACCCTGTTCATCCAGTGTCTGTCCAACCATACAACGTGCTGCAATCTTAGCCAGAGGACGACCTGTCGCCTTGGAAACGTATGGAACAGTCCGTGATGCTCTTGGATTGACTTCCAGAACATAGACAACGTCTTTTGTCTGACCATCGACTTCCTGACGCTGAATTGCAAACTGGACATTCATCAGACCGACAACATTCAGACCTTTTGCCATCAGGGTCGCCTGACGCTTCAGCTCTTCTACGGTTTCGCTTGAAAGAGAGTATGGAGGCAATGAACATGCAGAGTCACCAGAATGGACACCTGCCTGTTCAATATGTTCCATGACACCACCGATAACAACACGGTTGCCATCAGAGATACAGTCCACATCCAATTCAATCGCATCATTCAGGAAACGGTCCAACAGGACTGGGGAGTCGTTGGAAACCTTAACTGCCTCACGCATATAGCGTTCCAGACCTGCTGTATCGTGAACGATTTCCATTGCACGACCACCAAGAACATAAGATGGGCGAACCACAATTGGATAACCGATTTCTTCTGCCAGTTCGATAGCTTCCTGCTCGGTACGCGCTGTTCTGTTTGGCGGCTGACGGAGATCCAGATCCTTCAGCAACTGCTGGAAGCGTTCTCTATCTTCTGCAGCATCGATCATATCTGGAGAAGTACCGACAATAGGCACACCATTAGCTTCCAGATCCAGTGCCAGCTTCAGAGGTGTCTGACCACCATACTGGACAATCACGCCATAAGGTTTTTCCTTATCAACAATTTCCAGAACATCTTCCAAAGTCACTGGTTCAAAGTACAGACGGTCAGAGATGTCGTAGTCAGTAGAAACAGTTTCTGGGTTACAGTTGACCATGATGGTTTCATAACCATCTTCGCGCATCGCCATAGCAGCATGAACGCAGCAGTAGTCAAATTCAATACCCTGACCGATTCGGTTAGGACCACCACCCAAGACGATGATTTTCTTCTTATCGGTTGGTTCTGCCTCACATTCTTCATCGTAAGTTGAATACATGTAGGCAGTATTGGTTGAAAACTCTGCTGCACAGGTATCAACACGTTTATAGACTGGACGGATACCAAGTTCATGACGTTTTTCACGAACAGCCTTGTCAGTTGTCTTCAGCAACCAAGCCAGACGCTTATCGGAGAAACCTCTCTGTTTCAGTTTGAACAGTGTGTCACGGTCGAGATCTTCGAATTTCTGATTATCCAGCCACAGCTCAATATCAACAATTTCCTTAATCTGAGACAGGAACCAAGGATCGATATGTGTCAGGTTGAAAACTTCTTCGACAGAAAAGCCCTGTGCAAATGCGTCGCCGACATACCAGATACGTTCTGGACCAGGTTCACCCAACTCGACTTTCAGCACTTCATGGTCTTTGGTCTTTTCATTCATTCCTTCAACACCGACTTCCAGACCTCTCAGTGCCTTCTGGAAGGATTCCTGAAATGTACGACCAATCGCCATCACTTCACCGACGGATTTCATCTGGGTAGTCAGATGTGGATCGGCCTGAGGGAATTTCTCAAAAGTGAAACGAGGAACCTTGGTAACAACATAGTCGATGGATGGTTCGAAGGATGCTGGCGTTGCACCTCCAGTGATTTCGTTCTTCAGTTCATCCAGGGTGAAACCAATCGCCAGTTTTGCCGCTACTTTCGCAATTGGGAAACCAGTTGCCTTGGATGCAAGCGCAGAAGAACGGGAAACTCGAGGATTCATTTCAATGACAATCATCCGACCATCACGTGGATTGATTGCAAACTGGACATTGGAACCACCAGTATCCACACCGATTTCACGCAGAATCGCAATCGATGCATTACGCATCAACTGATATTCCTTATCAGTCAGTGTCTGTGCAGGAGCGACAGTAATGGAGTCACCAGTATGAACCCCCATTGGATCAAGGTTTTCAATGGAACAGATGATGATGCAGTTATCCGCACGGTCACGGACAACTTCCATTTCATATTCTTTCCAACCAATCAGGGACTCTTCAATCAGGAGTTCACTGGTTGGAGAAGCTTCCAGACCGCGACGGCAGATGCTGTCGAATTCTTCCGCATTGTAGGCAATACCACCACCAGTACCCCCCAAGGTAAAGGAAGGACGGATAATAACCGGAAAACCAATACGACGCTGCACGTCCCAAGCTTCTTCAATGCTATGCGCAATGCCAGAACGGGCGGATGACAAACCGATTTTTGTCATTGCCTCTTTGAATTTTGAACGGTCCTCTGCCTTATCAATCGCCTCAGGAGACGCACCGATCAATTCAACATTATATTTTTCCAAGACCCCGTTGCGATACAGGTCAAGCGCACAGTTCAATGCTGTCTGCCCCCCCATCGTTGGGAGAATGGCATCTGGACGCTCTTTGGCAATGATTTTCTCAACAACTTTCCAAGTAATTGGCTCAATGAAGGTCACATCAGCCATATTTGGATCGGTCATAATCGTCGCAGGATTGCTGTTGACCAGAATGACCCGATAACCCTCTTCACGCAGTGCCTTACAAGCCTGAGCACCTGAATAGTCAAATTCACAGGCCTGACCGATAACAATCGGACCTGCACCAATAATGAGAATACTTTTGATATCTGTACGTTTTGGCATTTTTCTGCAAAATGTTTCTGCCATCACTTCCGTGACAGCGTTGATTCATCCTTACTGAACTGGTTTACAACTCAGAAGAATCATTATTTCTTACTTTTGGCTTCCGCCATCAAACCGATGAATCTGTCAAAGAGGTAACCGACATCTTCTGGACCTGGAGATGCCTCAGGATGTCCCTGAAAACAGAAAGCCGGTTTATCAGTTCTGGCAAATCCCTGCAAGGAACCATCGAACAGGGATTTATGAGTAACCCGACAGTTCGCAGGCAGTGTTTCAACATCCACAGCAAAGCCATGGTTCTGTGAAGTAATCAGAACACGCCCCGTATCCAGATCCTGAACCGGATGATTTGCACCATGATGACCAAATTTCATCTTCAGGGTCTTTGCTCCAGAGGCCAATGCCATAATCTGGTGTCCCAGACAGATACCAAAGGTTGGCAGACCTTTCTCAATGAGTTCCTTGGCTGCCGCAATCGCATAATCACATGGCTGTGGATCACCTGGGCCATTTGAGAGGAAAACCCCATCTGGAGACAATTTCAGGACATCTGCCGCAGAGGACTGTGCAGGAAGGACAGTAACCTTACAGCCACGCTCTGTCAGCATACGGAGAATATTCCGCTTGACACCAAAGTCGAAAGCCACAACGTGGAATTTCTCATCTGCAAGCTTCTTATAGCCTGTTCCAAGTTCCCAGCATGCTTCATCCCATGCATAAGATTCTTTGGAAGTCACGACTTTCGCCAGATCCTGTCCAGCAAGGCTCGCACAACCTCTTGCCAGTTCCAGTGCCCTAGCCTCGTCTTTACCGACTACAATCGCACCGCTCTGGGAACCTGTCGTTCTCAGGATTCGGGTCAATCTACGGGTATCGATACCACAGATTGCAACGATACCCTGTTCGCTCAGGTAATCAGGCAGTGATTTGGTTGAACGGAAGTTTGAATAAACTGGGCGGACATCTTTGACAATAAATCCAGCAGCCTGGATTTTGCCATTACCAGACTCGATATCTTCTGGGTTTACGCCAGTATTACCGATATGCGGATATGTCAGGGTAACAATCTGTCCACTGTAACTTGGGTCGGTCAGGATTTCCTGATACCCAGTCATGGAAGTATTAAAAACAACTTCACCGGTCGTTTCACCAGAAGCGCCGATGGAATAGCCATGGAAAATTGTGCCGTCTGCAAGTGCCAGGACCGCTGGAACCTGTTGACCAAAAGGAAATTGCAAGGTAACTCCTTCTACTGCGCCACTTTACTGTGAACACATATTCCATAATGAATTGTTTTTCTTTGTAAGAAAAACCACCATCAATATGGCGAAAGAGTTTCACAGGTGCTGTGGTTTTGGTTGAATATGTTTATCGAATCAATTATAGCCGAGAACCAACAATTCCGTAAACAAACTACAGCACCTGACTCAAGGGATTATTTGTAACCGAGTCCCATGGCTTCGCGGACATCACGCATGGTTTCGCCAGCCAGGCGACGTGCCTTCTCACAACCAGGTTCAACAATCTCGCGGACCAGTTTTGGCTTGGCGATGTACTCCTGCGCACGTTCCTGCATTGGAGCGACTTCATTGACGACAGCATCAATCACTGGCTGTTTACACTGGATACATCCAATACCTGCATTACGGCATCCTTTCTGCACCCATTCTTTTGTCTCGTCATCTGAATAAACCTCATGGAAAAGCCAGACTGGACATTTAGCTGGATCACCTGGATCGGTCCGGCGAACACGTGCAGGATCCGTTGTCATAGTTCTGATTTTCTGGGTAATCGTCTTGGTGTCATCACGCAGAGCAATAGCATTGCCATAACTCTTTGACATTTTCTGCCCATCAAGACCCGGCAGCTTCGATGCCTCGGTCAACATGACTTCTGGCTCTGCCAGAATCTGACGACGGCTTCCCATCAGATAGCCATAGAGCATTTCCTGATCCTTTGCAGAAATACTCTTCGCAGATTCAATCAGCGCCTTTGCCTGTTCCATTGCTTCAGCATTGCCTTTTTCCTGATATTCATTACGCAACAGCAGGAACTGCTTTGACTGCCTACCACCCAGTTTCTTTGCACATTCAATCGCTTTTTCATCAAAGCCCTTTTCACGACCATACATGAAATTGAAACGGCGTGCCATTTCTCGCATGATTTCAATGTGCGGAATCTGATCCTCACCAACAGGTACCCTGTTTGCCCGATAGACGAGAACGTCAGCCGCCATCATGACTGGATAGCCAAGAAAACCGTAAGTAGAGAGATCCTTGTGAGACAGTTTCTGAATCTGGTCCTTGTAGGTCGGCACACGTTCAAGCCAGGACAAAGGTGTGTTCATGCTCATGAGCAAAGTCAGCTCAGCATGCTCTGGAACCTTGGACTGGATAAAAATCGACGCTTTTTCTGGATCAAGACCCGCAGCAAGCCAATCAATAACCATATCCCATGCATTTTTCTCGATGGATTCGACATCATCATAATTTGTGGTCAATGCATGCCAGTCCGCAACAAAAAAGAGACTTTCAATTTCGTTTTGGATGCGGACCCAGTTTTTGATGGCTCCATGATAATGTCCAAGATGCAAGGCCCCAGTAGGACGCATGCCAGAAACTACACGGTCAGGATACATGATAAGACGCAATAAAAGTAATGATTGAAAACTGTCCTCCCACAATGCGATGTCCCCATCGGGAAAGACCCCTTACTCACAACGGGCGTTATTTTATCAGGATTGGGAAAACATTTGCGATGTAGAAAGTCCCTGAGATAGACAGAAAATCGGGGAATCAAAGAGAAAAACGACCCTCAGTCTATGCTCCAATGATATAGACCAATGGGTACAGAAACAGATTGAGAAGCCATCGCCCGACAGCCATGACAGGTCTCATCCAATACGAGGTCAAGCCGCAATAAATCAAACCCATCAAGATGAAAAAACCATAGCGTTCGACCTTGGCAAGCCTGTATGCCAGATTTACTGGAAGCAAACCAATCAGGATCCGCCCGCCATCCATCGGCGGCAAAGGGAAGAGATTGAATGCAAAAAGCACAAGATTCACTGCAATAGCTGCATCAACCACCTTGAAGAGAAAGAGATTCTGCCAGGCCAGCAGAAGAGCCAATTTCAAAATGCCCCAGACGAAAGCCATCAACAGATTAGAGAGCGGTCCTGCCAGTGCGACCAATACTGAATCTCTTTTGGGGTTACGCAATTTTGAAAAATCAACAGGTACCGGCTTCGCATATCCAAATATGAAAGAGCTGCCTGTACATAACAGAAGCAATGGAATCAGTATTGTCCCCAAAGGATCAATGTGCCGCAATGGGTTCAATGTTACTCTTTTGCTCAGATAAGCTGTTGGATCCCCCAAACGATGTGCAACATACCCATGTGCGGCCTCATGTAACGGAATTGCCGTCAGAAGAGGGATTGCCCAAATAACAATCCGCTCGATGACTCCTTCCAAACCAGCAATATCCATCACCACCACCCAATTCAATCTTCAGCAACACCGATTGAAGCAGGATCAGAACGCCCTTTTCGGACCAGTTTTGGCTCATTTTCGGTCAAATCAATCACCGTTGTTGGCAACAGTCCGCAAGCACCGCCATCCACAACAGCATCAACCAATTTGGACAGTCTTTCCTGGATTTCGTATCCATCTGTCATTGGATCATCCTCATCAGGAAGAATGACTGTTGTGCCAATAACAGGCTCGCCCAGTTCTTCAAGCACTGCCTGAATAACCCGATTGTCAGGAATACGCAAACCAATCGTTTTTCGGGAAGGATGTGACAGACGGCGGGGCACCTCACGGGATGCCTGCAGAATAAAGGTAAATGCCCCAGGCGTTGCCATTTTCAGCAGACGGTATGCTGCGTTGTCCACCCTTGCGTATGCCCCCAATTCGCGCAAATCACGGCAAAGCAATGTCATCAGATGCTTGTCATCAATCTGTCGGATCCGACGAATCCTATCTACAGCCCCTTTATCATCTAGACAACAGATGAGCGCATAGCTCGAATCAGTCGGGGCAACCACAACCCCTCCTTTACGAAGAATATCGACAACCTTACTGACCTGACGTGGTTGAGGATTATGCGGATGAACTTCTAAATATTGGCTTGCCATCATCAACCTCACATATATTCCCGGTTCTGCAACGCCTGAATACGACGTTCAATAGGTGGGTGGGTTGCAAACAGGGACATAAGAGCGCCTCTGCCATTGATGCCGAATGCGGCCATATTCTTCGGCAACATCCCCGGTGTCATGCCGCCCAACCGATAAAGTGCACTTTCCATTGGCCGTGCATCTCCCATCAGTCTCGCCGCACCAGCATCAGCATGAAATTCGCGTCTTCTTGAGTACCAGGCAAGGATAATCTGGGCAACAATACCAAACAGTGCCTGACAAACCATCACCGTTACAAAATACCCCATCCCGATGCTTCCTCCTCTATTGTCATCAGAATTACGGGAAAGGAAACTATCGAGGAAGAAGCCGACAACCCGCGCCAGGAAAATGACAAAAGTATTCAGGATTCCCTGAAGGAGTGTCATGGTGACCATATCACCATTTGCGACATGCGAGATTTCATGCCCCAGCACTGCCTCAATCTCCTCTTTGTTCATGCTATACAGCAATCCTGTTGAAACAGCCACCAAAGCAGAATTCCTCGAAGCACCTGTTGCAAATGCATTAGGCTCACCGTCATAGATTGCCACTTCAGGCATACCAACACCTGCATCAGAAGCCAATCGATGTACAGTTGCAACAAGCCATTTTTCATCAGCATTTCTAGGCTGATTGATGACATATGCCCCCGTACTCATCTTTGCCATGGATTTGCTCATCATCAGGGAAATGATGGAACCGGCAAACCCCAATACCATTGAAAATATCAGCAGACTTTTGTAATCAATACCTCGGGCAGTCAGGTAACGGTCTATTCCGAGAAGCGACAGGGTTAAAGACATCACCAGTATCACTGCCAGATTTGTTACAACAAAAAGGAAAATTCTTTTCACTGATCAATCTCCAATTCAATACACCTGAAATATGTTAACAATCTGCCTGCCAGCAGAATCCATAGATTTGTAACTTTCGGCTACAAAAATAAAATTTTCAACAACTTGCCTTAAACAATCGACTTTCCCAGATTGGGCTGACCTTACACGGAAAATCAGGCAGGCATCCCACGTCAACAGAAGATTCTCCCACTGCATGAAAATCAGAGCCAATCGATGCCAAAAAGCCATATTGATTGGCAATTCTTGCAAATTCCAGATACTGGTCGGGTGTATGGCTTCCTGTAACAACCTCAATACCAACGCCACCCAACTGTTTGAATTCATCCAGAAATGCAGACATTGCAAGACTGCTTAGGTCATATCTACCAGGATGTGCAACGACAGCAATACCACCAGCATCCCGAATCCAGCTTACCGCCTCGGCCAGCGTTGCCCATCGATGCTCAACATACGCGGTGGCGCCCTCTTTCAGATATTTCTCAAAGGCTTTAGGAACAGATGGGCAGATGCCTTCATCTACCAGAAAGCGGGCAAAATGTTTTCTCGAAATCAAACTTGGATTGGTGACATATCTCAATGCTCCCTGATATGCCCCGTCAATTCCCAAAGATGCAAACCGTTGCCCCATGCGTTGCGCACGTGCCTCACGCCCTCCTCTGTTATGCCACAACCGCTCAACCAGTGCTGGATCATTGGCATCAACATGCAAACCAACGATATGGATTGTCTTGCCTGCCCACGTAATAGATATCTCAACACCCGAAACAAGCTGAATACCCAATCGTTCCGCTTCACTCCTTGCTTCGACAACACCTGATACTTCATCATGATCTGTCAACGCCATCATTCTGACGCCATTTGCATGTGCTCTCTGGACCAGTTCTGCCGGTGTCAATACACCATCAGATACCCGAGAATGTGCATGAAGATCGATATTCTGCATTTCAATACCTGTCAGCAATGCTTGTACGATTTCTGAAATCAATCATCGCAGGTCAGAAACTGCTCAATATAAGCTGCGACCTGTTCCGGTTGTTCATGCTGCATCATGTGACCAGAGTCGGTCACAACGACATACTTCAACTGAGGGATACGGGAGGCCCGTTTCATGATTTCTTCCTGAGCATGGTCTGGATCAGCTTTTCTGATTCCCAGCCAGGAAAGTTCCCCCTCAATGAACATTGTTGGCGCTGTGATCCGGCTCCAACAGGCAAGAATCTCATCAAGCCTCGTCAGCTGTGGTACCAGTTTATGTTTCGGATCGGCAAGAAATTTCCATTCGCCTGCTTCATTTTGCTCTGCCCAATAATCCGCAAGGAATTCTGCCCTTTCTTCAGCCAGACGTGGATTATTTGCCATCATTTTCGCAACAACAAGATTCCGGCTTTTATAAGCTCTCAGACGTTTCGGATTCTTCTTGGTATCCAGCCAACGTTCCAACCTGACCGGCATCAGATCCGGCTTGTTTTCTGCAATGCCATAGCCTTCCATACTGATCAATTTCTTGATCCTGTTTGGTCGAATACCTGCATAGACGCTGGTGATTTTCCCACCCAGACTGTGTCCGACCAGATTGACTGGTTCATCTGGAGAATAGTAATCCAGCACTGCCTCGAGATCTGCCAGATAGTCGGAAATCCAGTAATCACCTTCCGCCCAGCCAGAATGCCCAAACCCACGGACATCTGGAGCAATCACATGCCAGTCATTCTTGAATGCATCAACGACAAACTGGAATGATGCCGCAATATCCATCCAGCCATGCACCATGAAAATCTTTGGGGCATCTTCACTTCCCCAATGGCGCACACAGATCTGCATGCCATTGGCATCAATGAATTCAGTACGAGAGGGTTTCATCGGAAAAAACTGAGATAACAAAAAAGAGCCATTATAATCAAGCACCTCATCAATAGTATATTCCGCCACCGAAAACAGGGCTTTCCCACGTATATGTGGACGATTTTCTGTGCGACAAGATGATTAGGGTAGAATAACACCCTGTTTCTATCAACAAGGGGATTTCCATGCCTATCTATAAACTCGGAGACAAGACTCCCAAGATCCATCCAACCGCTTGGATTGCAGATAATGCGACTATCATTGGTGATGTGACAATTGGACCTAATTCATCTGTCTGGTTCAATGTTGTCATCCGCGCCGACAATGACAAAATTACTATTGGTAAAAACACCAATATCCAAGACGCCTCCGTCCTGCATGCAGACCCTGGATATCCTTTGACCATTGGTGACAATGTCACTGTTGGACACATGGTGATGCTCCACGGTTGTACTGTCAAAGACGGTTGCATGGTCGGCATCCGCTCGACCATCCTCAATGGCTCTGTTATCGAAGAAAACAGTCTGGTTGGCGCTGGCTCCCTGATTGCTGAAAATAAAAACTTTGAATCCGGTGTCGTCCTTATGGGAACGCCTGCACGTGTTGCAAAAACAATGGACGAGAAACAGGCTAAGATGATGCCTCATGCCGCAGAGCATTATGTCTGGAACCGCGAACGTTTCAGTACGACACTGCAGGAAACCACCCTGTCAGAATGCCTGTCCAGCGACATTGACTGATTTCATGGCAAACATCCAAAGAATATCTCAAGCATATTATTTCAATATCAAATGAGCGATAAACTTCAGAAGATTCTTTTCCAGCAGGCAGATGCGAGAGGCGAATTTGTCGAATTAGACAGTGCATGGCAAGCGATGCTTATGCATCGCTCCTATCCTGCTCCAGTCGTCAGATTGCTGGGGGAAATGACAGCTGCGGCAATTCTTTTAAGCGGGAGCATCAAATTTGATGGGGCGACTGTCATGCAGATTCATGGCGATGGTCCTATCCGTCTGCTGGTTGTCGAGTGCGACAACAACATGCAGATCCGTGCGACAGCAAAACTCAATGATGACATCGAGATTGATGATTCCGCCAATCTGGCCGATCTGATCAATGTCCATGGTAAAGGACGTTTTATCATCACGCTAGATCCCCATGAGAAAATCCCTGGACAACGTCCTTATCAGGGCATTGTCTCTCTGGAAGGCAACTCTATCTCAGAAATCATTGAAAACTATATGAGACATTCTGAGCAGTTGGATACCCATGTCTGGCTGGCGGCAGATACTGATCATGTCTGTGGTGTACTTCTGCAGAAAGTTCCTGCGCAACGTGACGAACAAGGCATTGAGATTGTCAAGGAAGGCGCGGAGGAAACATGGCATAAGATTGTTGCGCTCACATCAACCCTGAAAAAAGAGGAAATGCTTTCAACAGATGTTGA
>CAZHQM010000013.1:0-1170 GCA_964534155.1 uncultured Oxalobacter sp. | reverse complement strand
TCTGGGAAGAAGACCTTCTGGTATTTGATCCGCTTTTTCCATCTTTCCGTTGCGGTTGCAGCCGTGAAAAAGTCGGAAATATGCTGAAGATGTTGGGACAGGAAGAAGTGTTCTCAGCCCTTCAGGCCGAGGGCAGCCTGACAATCAATTGTGACTACTGTGGCAAAACCTATCTCTTTGACCAAGTAGATTGCGAAGCTCTATTCAAAACGGCAGGAAATCCCAATCCATCAGAAACACGTCACTGATATCAAAAAGCAAAAAGGGCTGGATTTATTCCAGCCCCTTCCCAAATCAATAAAATCTCTATACTGCCGCCTTCAGCAGAACAGCAGTAATTCTCTCGATTTCGCCCTCTTGTGCAGGTGCCGGGATATCCAACAGCAACTTGATTGCCTCTGTTGAAGATGGGGCGCTCTGACTCTGTGAAGCGTCCGATGCTCCGCTCTGTTTTTCTGCCACATCAGGAGATTGAATCCCATAAGCGATTTCCAATCCAAGCAGATTTTCCTGCATTTCTGCAAGATTGTTCTGCAAGCGACGGGCATAAGCCACATTTCTGACCGCCGCAGCTTTCAGGCCATTATAGAAACGGTTTGAGAGCATTGCCTCTAAATTATCAGGCAGTGCTGGCAATGTCTTCCAACGCTGTTCAAAAGATTCATCAGAGAATTCATCAGTATCCTGTTCCCCATCAGACAGGAAACCAAGAATCCTGTTTTCAAGCTCAGAACATAGCTGGAGTTTCTGTACAACCCCTTCCATCGCACCAATCAGTTTCTTATTCTTCAACTGCCTTGCCAGATTGCCGCAATAAATGACCGCTTCATCAAAACGCTTCTGGATTGCATCATCTGAATCATGAGGAACTGGACCAATTTCCTCCCATTGATCCAATAACTGGTGGAACTGCTCATCAAATACCTCAAGACCATCTTCAAGGTCCAACCTTTCGAGTGAAGCGCAGATATCTTCTTTCTGGCGAAGATTCTCAAGCCTTTCCTGCTCCTCATCACGGGCTTTTCCAATCCGACCTTCATGAATAGCCTCACAAGCCGCCTTGAAGCGATTCCATAATTTACGGTCTTCCCGGTTATCGAGAGGAAAATTCCGTGCGCAGGACTGCCATTTCTGCTGAATCTGCTTCAGCAGTTTGCCAGCCTCCAGACC
>CAZHQM010000012.1:2177-20032 GCA_964534155.1 uncultured Oxalobacter sp. | reverse complement strand
CTCGCGCTGCCCCAGCACATGGATACGCATCGGGTGGATCATGTTGAAGTGCCCCACCAGATCCGCCGCGGAATTTGTCGTTGCAACAATCTCCTTGTTGCCACCATCAAGCCCCGCAAACCAGGTCAACTGAAGCTGGTCACGGTTACTGGCATAAAGCCGTTGTATGGTTAGAGATGTTTCATTAGCCAAAACAATAACCCTATGTACTAGAAAATGCTTCTGATTTATTGAGGATGTGCCAATATAGGCTCTATGGAGTGTAACATATTTGCGATAATCATCACTCCAGAGAGAAAAAGCAATATTCTCGTACTCTTGCAGACATCCTGTTTCCTTTCTAAAAAACTTTAGGGCAGATTGCCAAGCGGTTCTTGTAGATATATTTCGTTGTATTCAACCAGCAGATATTCTTTTCGGCCAATATCCAATGTTAAAACATACTTTTTTAAGCAACCCTTACACAAAGTCAGCACTTCTTCTTCCGTACATTTTATTTAGCGGAAAGTATTCTAATCAGGTAGCTGGCTCCATCAGTAAAATCAAGACTTTTTGATTGCTCTATAAGCGGTCTTTTGCTCTTTATATTTCTTTTTATATCGTTGCCTCAATGAACCAAATGTTATTTTCGAAAGAATTTTATACTTTAGATACTTGCCAATCTTAAAAGGATACTTTGCTTCCAGTGCATCCTGCAGCTTGCTATTCCTTTCAATAACTTCAGACAAGAACTTTTTTTCTGCAGCTATATTAATAACGGGCGGAGAATTAAAACATCTTTCCAGAAACCTTCTAGACTGAATGCGATGTTTGTTAATTATATTTTTAATTGCCTCATGATTATATTCATAAAATTCAATATTTTCATCAATAATTTTCGAAATATTTGAAACAAATATTTTTTCTATATTAAAGATTTTAATGAGCGAAGAAAATCTCGCCCCCCCTCTTCGAGAGTTAACAACGCAAAATACTTTTTTATTGAAAATAAGTGCAAAACAAACACCATGAAAACTATCAGTAATAAAATATTCACATGTCTTTATGGCGGCAATAAAATCCTCTGGTGGCAACTGAGAATAAGAAAAATTTTCAACTGGGCATTGATATTTTTCTGCAAGATAACTCGTTACTTTTTCATATTCTGGATTTCTGTCAAGAATATAAGTCAGTATCTTCCCAGTGCAATCTTTTTCTGAATTTTTGGCTAGATTATCCCATTTTGTTTTGCTGACCAGAAAAACAGGGTCTACAATATGCTCAGCAGAAACTCCCAGTGATTTAGCAACATCTACCCCTGAATCTTCTCTAACAGAAATTCCATTAAAACGTGCAAGACATTTACTCATCCAGCATTTTTCGTCTTCACTTAACTCATCAAGGTGATCTTGGCCAAAAGAGGCAGAGAATGCCACACGATTTTTATCCATATCCGTAAAAGATAAGGTATAAAAAGGAAACCTATTTTTGCTACGCGTGTAAAGAACACGAAAGACCTGATCGGTTCCCACAACAAAATTATTTGTACATTTGTTAAGGGTATGGGCATTTTTTGCATTTACCTTATGTGTCAGCTTCAGATATTTCGCAACAAATCTATTTGAGAAAGATGTTTTTGTATGCGGATGAACATTATTATTTAATATGTGAAAATCCAGATTATTCTCTAAGAAATATTGCTGAACCGCATATGCAGAAAGCACTGCTCCATAATTATTTGGCGACCACCAAAAATTGGCTATTATGCCTTCATAATTATAATTATTTAAACAGTCCTCAACATTTTCCTTAAAGGATTCTTTTTCAAAATTACTGAAAAAACGATCAGCATTAGGATGCCTAGAAAATGGACGAGAGAAAATAGGATTTCCTTCAACGGCATATTTTACAGGTACTTTCTGAAACCACGCCATCCGATTATTGCATTCCGAGAATAACCTTACCGCTTTTTCTGAGTTAAGAAAAATTAGAGATACTCCTTTGCTATCATCTATTGAGGCATCAAAATTCTTAATACCCCAAAAATCTCCCAATGTTATATCACCAGGACGAGTAATTGAGGCAAGCGAGCAGTCAGAACACATTTTATTCAAAGTAAGATTATTTATAAATGCCTTATAATAGATATTCTTTACAGTGGTTTCCTCTAACACGCCTCCATCATCAAACTCCAACAATAGAGTCGGCCTCCATCCATTTGACTTACTCCGAAAATTAGCGTTAATAATTCTTCTTCCTGCAGACACTTCTTCTAGATATTTTTGCCAAACTTTCTGAGAAGGAGCTCCATGGCAAACAATATCAATTGTGTACAATGTATCAAAATCCCTGCCCAAAAAACTTTTCAGAGCATTTACTTGGCAGGGAGTTCCAACAAAAAGGAGCTTTTTATTATTTTCAAGTAATAATTTAATCTCCAGATAGATTTGGGGATCTATATTGCTTTGCAGATATTTTGAAGTCCGCAGCTTTCTCAAATCTTCTGTACTTCTAGAAAGTATATGATTGACATGAAGAAAGTCATCTGAAAATGATGCTCCGCATATATACCCACCTTTCTCAAGGATATATTCTGCGATAATTGAAAATGCACCACCTGAAGAACTTTGATAACGAAGAGAATCACTTCCCTTCATTGCATAGCAAAGTGGATAAGTATCATTATTCGAATGCATATAATAAATTGTATTAAAGAGATTATGACTATAGTTTGGCTTCCGCTCTCTTCCTGTCACACTCCGATTACCGAACCGCCTTGACCTTCAGCCCCTGGGGAGCAAAGCCTCTCGCTGGTTCCAGTCGCCCGGTTACCTTGACATCAGCTTCCATCTCACCTTCAAGCAGTTTTTCTGCTGCTCGGCAGGCAGGTGTACCTGCCTTGCAGAGAGGAATGCTGACATAATGGTCACGAGGTGAGAAGCAGATACCATCTTCCAGTTCGCAATATGCAAATGAAATGGTTCCTTTCATCGAAGGAACATACTGCGGATTCTGTGCCTGTTTTGCCATCTCGGACAGCATCATCGCACGGTCATTCAGCACAGCCGTGTAACCCTGCAGAATGTTCTTCCTGACATTGCTGTACTCTGTCAGCGCACTGTACATGATGACTGTCTGAACCCTTGAATCAATGCCCGACATCCATTTTGCCTGACCTCTGCGGACTGCGGACTGTCCATCAGCAGAAGATGCCGCAAGCAGTTCCGCCATCGCATCATTCATCCGCCTTTCAGCCTTGGCAAACCTAGCATCCTCAGCCCGCATGGAATCTGCCTGTTTCGCATATGACAGTTGATAGAAACGCTTGTTCACTGCCCGGTTCTGCCAGCTATCCGGGACCCTCGGATCAACATTGACTTTCACCTGTTCGCCAGAGAACACCAACGTGAGACCGAAATTCTCCTTGCCCCCAGGACGTGGACCATCTTCGCGGAAGTGATCCAGTACAACACGGTCACCACGTCTCATACCTGCTGCGCTGAAACCATCCTGACCGAGATTGAAAGTGGCAAATGTCCAGCCGCCTTTCTGCTCAATATCCAGCGCACCACCTGATACACTTTCACCATTGCCTTTCTCACCAATGTAGTAATCAGCTGCCAGGGCAGGCAATGCCAGCATGCCTGCCAGCAGCATTGGAAGAATCCGACGTTTCATAAAATCTCCTAGAGAAAAATCCGATTAACGATATCTCATCCGCATACTGATGATTGCCCAAGTTGGCTGACCTTTCCAGATATATGTCTTGGCAACCGCAGTGAATGTCCCCAGGATATCGGATGGCTCGTCAGCGTTATAAACCGTCCCATTCATCTGGACATTGCCGTCTGGCAGTTTTACAGCATTCGTGACCCGCGCATAGTACGTTGCCTCGCCATCAGCAGCATAAAAATGGTAGCGGTTACCATCCGAATAATAGGTCATATGACCATCTGGTTCTTTGACATTTGGCAGGCGCTTCAGGTCATAGTCGAAATACCGCTTCAAGCTGGCTTTCACCCAAGAACCATCCATTGCCGCATCACCATGGGAACATGCACAAGGTTTCACAGACTGCCTAAAGTTGTTCACATAGTTATGCCGAACACCAAAATGGATCATGTCATAAGGATTCGATGATTCAAGCACTTCTTTTGCTGAAAAATCCCTCAAACCGACTTCCGTGAAATTCGACAGGAAAGTACTCATTTTCTTCATCTGTGCGGCAGTGAAATCAGCAGCAGAAGATGGTAATGCCATCACAGCAGACAACAACAGCGCCGCCACGATAGATAACAGCTTTTTCATGCAATCCTCCAAAAAATAACAGCCCGATAAATAGACTCTATCAGACGGATTGCAACACTGTCCATACTCCAGAAACTGTGCCTATAATGCTGATAGAAAATATCCGATTCCCCTGCCAGGAGAGCCCTATGAAAAAGATACTGATTGCTTCGGCAATTGCCATGAGTTTTGTTTCCACAAGTGCCATGGCAGACAGCAGTTGGACAAGCCACTACTCAACAGCTAAACACAATGTGCGTGTCACCTGTCCTGAAACAGGCTCCAACCACTGCACCTATGAATCATGGAACAAGCCTAAGAAAATCGGGCAGGGCAAGGCTGACCTATTCATCAGGAATGGCCAGCATTCCCTGTATACCAACGGGAATTCCTCCTACACCTTCAATACCGGCAATGTCACAATCGAGATATTCGATGAGCTGCGTGGAGACAGTGATGACTCACTGGACATTTCTGTGAATGGCAAACTGAAGAACCATTACCGTCTCTACGAACAGTAATTGAGATAGCCCATGCATCCACCTCGCACGAGGTGGATGCATGCATGAGCGAATTGATTCACTGGCGGGCAGTACGGGCAGAGTGCGGACGTTTGCCTGTTGTATAGTTGGTCCGCCAAGGATTGATATCAATGCCCCCTCTACGGGTATAGCGGGCATAGACACTCAGATGCTGCGGCTTACAGTATTTCCGGATATCGAGCCAGATCCGTTCCACACACTGTTCATGGAATTCTTGGGTCGTCCTTAAACTGATGATGTATTTCAGCAGGCGTTCCTGGTCAATCTGAGGTCCTGCATAGGTGATCTGCAGGGTTGCCCAGTCAGGCTGACCAGTCACAGGGCAGTTGGTCTTCAGCAGATGCGAGACCAGTGTTTCCTCAACCGGCGCTTCTTCCTGCATGCTTCTCAGCAGCTCTGGTGCTGGCTCATAGATATCGGCTGCAATATCCAGACGGTCAAGCAGCAGCCCATCCACTTCAGCAATCTTCAGCTGTTCAAACTCATCAGGTTGGATGATGGAAACCATCACCAGCGCATCGAATGCCTTGCTCAGATCCTGATGGATGACCTGCACCAGATCATCCTTTTCAATCCGATGCTGTGAGAAAGAATTCAGATACAGCTTCAGGGACTTGGATTCCACGATATTGGCAGAATCGGAAGAAACCGAGAACCGCAGGATACCAATCTGTGGCTTGCCCCGGGTATTCAGCCATGACAGTTCATAACCGTTCCAGAAATCCATGCCAAAGAAAGGATTGGTCCCTGTAATCCCCAGCTTTTCACGCATTGGCTGACGAGCAATCGGGAACAGGATGGTTGGATCATATTCCGTTGGATAAGAGGTCTTCTGGCCAAGCGGAGAATCACTTGCTTCACCAGCCACCATCTTATCGACAGTCTTTTCATCAGTCATAGCATATCCTTACAGGAACAGTTTATAGATAGGATTGTCGCTCTCGTTCCAATATGGATAACCGATAGAGGAAAGGAACTCATTGAACTCAGGCATTTCAGCATCCGGCACCTGGATACCCACCAGTACACGGCCATAATCTGCGCCGTGGTTTCGGTAATGGAACAGGCTGATGTTCCAGTTCGGCGCCATGGCTGTCAGGAATTTCTTCAATGCCCCCGGGCGTTCTGGGAACTCAAAGCGGAACAGCTGTTCGTTTTCAGCAAATGGACTCTTGCCCCCCACCATATGACGGATATGCATCTTGCCCAGTTCATCATCACTGAGGTCGATGGTCTTGTAACCGTTCTGCTCGAAAATCGCGATGATTTCAGCAATCTCATCTCGGTTCTGGACCTCAACCCCCACGAACACATGGGCGGCAGAACTGTCACTGATACGGTAATTGAATTCGGTCACATGACGCTGACCCAGCAGTTCGCAGAAACGGCGGAAACTGCCCCGTTCTTCAGGAATAGTCACTGCCAGAACCGCTTCTTTGTTTTCACCGACATCCGCACGCTCTGCGACAAAACGCAGACGGTCGAAATTCATGTTCGCACCAGAAGTCACCGCGACCAGCGCCTCGTTCCTGATTGGATTGCCTGCTTTTTCCTCGCGCTCGACGTATGCCTTGATCCCGGCAACCGACAGGGCACCCGCTGGCTCAAGAATACTGCGGGTATCCAGGAAAACATCCTTGATTGCCGCACAGACATCATCGGTATCCACCAGCACAATCTCATCGACACATTCCTGACAGATGCGGAAGGTTTCCTCGCCGACCAGTTTGACTGCGGTACCATCCGAGAACAGCCCGACATCAGGCAGATTCAGGCGTTTGCCGGCATCAAGACTCTGTTTCATCGAACAGGAATCGACTGTCTCGACACCAATCACCTTGATTTCAGGACGGACCTGTTTCACATAGGCGGCAATCCCGGCAACCAGACCACCACCACCGACAGGCACGAAAATCGCATGGATCGGTGCGGAACGCTGACGCAGGATTTCCATCCCGATCGTGCCCTGACCGGCAATCACATCAGGGTCATCGAATGGATGGATGAAAGTCAGCTGACGCTCTTCCATCAGCTTCACAGCATGGCCATAAGTATCCGAGAACGAATCGCCATGGAGCACAATCTCGACATTGTCGCCACCGTGTGTCTTGACCGCATTGATCTTGACCGGCGGAGTGGTGGTTGGCATGGCAATCACTGCCTTGCAACCCAGTCTCTTCGCAGAAAGCGCTGTGCCTTGGGCATGATTGCCTGCGGAAGCACAGATAACGCCACGGCTACGCTGTTCCTCGGACAGATGCGCCATCTTGTTATAAGCGCCACGCAACTTGAAACTGAAAACACGCTGCATATCCTCGCGTTTCAGCAGAACCGTATTGCCTGTTCTGGCAGAAAGCCCTGGAGCCACCTCAAGAGGAGACTCGATGGCAACATCATAGACCCGGGAAGTCAGGATTTTTTTAAGATAATCAGTCATAACGATAAGAAACGGTACTTCTAAACTTTCGCCATTATAATCCGCGTCTGATATGCTTGAGACTGTTTCAAGACAAAACAGACCTCCAAACGCCCCGGCACAGAAGAACACTGACAGGAAAGTAACGCAGCAGCATGGTTGAATCAGCAGTTCATTGGCTCCTTGAGTGGCTTGCCGTGCCAGGCATCGGACTCACCGCAGTCTTTGTCATCTGCTTCGTATCAGCCACTCTGCTTCCACTTGGATCGGAACCCGCTGTCTTCGCTGTCGTTGCGGCAGATTCAGATATGTTCTGGCCAACCATGATTGTCGCCACCATCGGCAATACCTTGGGCGGGCTTCTGAACTATTGGATCGGTTACTGCGCCAAGCAGACCTTTGCCAAAGAGCGGGAAACCAAATGGTTCAAATGGCTTGAGCGGTTCGGGGCAAAGACCATGCTCCTTGGGTGGATGCCTGCTATCGGTGATCCACTCTGCACCTTGGCAGGCTGGCTCAAGCTCCCGTTCTGGCCATGCACTTTCTATATGGCGGTCGGCAAGCTGGCACGCTACACCACCATGACATGGATACTCCTCAATGTACCAGAAGGCACCTGGCGTTCTATCGCCAACCTGCTGGGATAAATTCAGGGATAGCGCAATATGAAAATCATCAGAGACGGAGACAAAGTCATTTTTGACTATAACGGCACTCACTATGAACTGACCTCACACCCCTATGAGCCCTGCCTGTACATCCATAAAAAAGATGTCAGGAACTTCCGCACACTTCACACTGCATTTGATGCTGACCCTCTGCCAGATATATTTGCCGCAGGAGAAACCGTCACTTCAGTCACGGGCAAAGTCCACGATGAAGCCAGCTTCTGCCAGGTGCTTGCGGCAACCATTGATGTGGATGAACAGAAATACCAGAAGTATCCCAATGGCTATGACTTTCCTTATGCCGAAAGCCGCCTAGTGAAGAAATAACACTCCTCTCATCTGATACAATCATCAGATTGAAGATACAGCTTAAAGCTCCAACCCTGTTATGAAAAACTGTGTACTCTGTGAAACAGATGGTGGCGAAGTCGTCTACCGTACTGAGAAATGGCGTGTCCTGATTGCCGATGAACCCAACATCCCGGGCTTCTGCCGGGTTGTCCTGAACGACCATATCGCCGAAATGACTGATCTGCCGTTGGCGAAACGCAATGCAATCATGGATGTTGTCTGGCTCGTCGAGCAGATTGTCCGTGACACCATGCAGCCACACAAGATCAATCTTGCCACCCTTGGCAACATGGTGCCTCACATGCATTGGCATATCATCCCACGCTATAATGACGATGCCACTTTCCCGGATTCCATCTGGTCTGCACCACGCAGAACCATAGCCCCAGAAGTGCTGGAAGCCCGGGCACAGCGTGTTCCTGCCCTGCGGCAGCACCTCATCACCCAGCTGACCGCACGTTACGGGAAATCCCGATAACCACTGACAGCAATATGGCAAAACTCACCCATTTCGGCTTCCAGCAGGTCGATGAAGACAAGAAAGCAGGCAAGGTTGCCCAGGTCTTCACCGAAGTCGCCAAAGACTACGACCTCATGAACGACCTCATGTCAGGCGGTCTGCACCGTCTCTGGAAAGCCTTTGCCATCAATCAGGCAGGTATCCGCAAAGGATTCCGTGTGCTTGATGTGGCTGGGGGAACCGGCGATATGGCCGAGGCTTTCGCCAAGCAGGCAGGCAAAGAGGGCGAGGTCTGGCTCACCGACATCAATGAGGCGATGCTCACCGAAGGGCGGGACCGCCTTCTCAACAAAGGCACCCTGCTTCCTGTCGCTGTCTGCGATGCGGAGAAACTGCCATTCCCTGACAGCTATTTTGACCGTGTCATGGTCTCATTCGGTCTGCGCAACATGACCCACAAAGAGATTGCCCTGTCAGAAATGCACCGTGTGCTCAAACCCGGTGGCAAAATGATGGTGCTGGAATTCTCCAAAATCTGGCAGCCGCTGCAGCAGGCATATGACCTCTACTCATTCACCGTCCTGCCTTGGCTGGGCAAACACGTTGCCAACAGTGAGGACAGCTACCAGTATCTGGCAGAATCCATCAGGATGCACCCGGATCAGGACACCCTGAAACAGATGATGGACGATGCCGGTTTTGTACTGACAAAATACTTCAACCTCAGTGCGGGCATCGTTGCCCTGCACACAGGCATGAAAATCTAACCCTCGACACTGAACAGACATGCGAAAACTCTGGCGGCTCATCTCAATCTTCTGCATCATGCTCCGATACGGGCTTGATGACATCGCCATTTCGTATCTCTTCAGCAGTCGGACCGCCGCCATTTACCGTGGCATCTTCTTCTGGCGGGGCTTCTCACGCCCGGCTGCAGAACGTTTCCGCACAGCACTCGAAGAGCTTGGCCCGATTTTCATCAAACTGGGGCAGGTACTCTCCACCCGCCGTGATTTACTACCAACCGATTTTGCCGATGAGCTGGCAAAGCTTCAGGATCAGGTCGCCCCATTCGATGCCGATCTTGCCGAAAAACAGATCACCAAGAGCCTCGGCAAATCGCCAGCCGAGCTCTTTGAATCTTTCGACAGGGAACCTGTTGCATCCGCATCGATTGCACAGGTCCACTTTGCTGTCCTGAAAGATGGCAGGAAAACCGCCGTCAAGATTCTCCGCCCTGATGTTCAGACACGCATCGAACGTGACATCGAACTGATGTACGCTTTCGCCACCCTTGGCGAGAAATACTGGCAGGATGGCAGACGTCTGCGCCTGACAGAAGTCGTCAAGGAATTCGACCTCTCCCTGCACAACGAGATCGACCTGCTCTGCGAAGCCGCCAACTACAGCCAGCTGAGACGCAACTTTGCCGGCTCAGACAAGATTGTCGTGCCAGAGATCTATTGGGAATACTGCACCGGCGAAGTCATCGTGATGGAAAGGATGGAAGGCATCCCGATTTCCCACATCGATGAACTGGAGAAGGCAGGATTCGATCTCAAGCAGCTCTCTTACAACGGGGTCGATATCTTCTTCACCCAAGTGTTCGAGCACACCTTCTTCCATGCTGATATGCATCCGGGCAATATCCTCATCTCGACCATGCCAGACTCATGGGGCAAATACATCGCCCTCGACCTTGGCATTGTTGGATCGCTGGATGATTTTGACCGGGAATATCTCTCCAAGAACTTCATCGCATTCTTCAAGCGTGATTACCGTCTGGTCGCCCAGATGCATATTGAAAGTGGCTGGGCACCACCAGAAACCCGTGTGGTTGACCTTGAAGCCGCCATCCGCACCTGCTGTGAACCGGTATTCGACCTGCCTCTGAAAGACTTTTCTTTCGGTCAGGTGCTGCTGAGACTTTTCCAGACATCCCGGCGTTTCAATATCGGCATCCAGCCACAGCTTGTCCTGCTTCAGAAAACCATGCTGAACATTGAAGGGCTGGGCAGACAGCTCAACCCTGATCTTGACCTGTGGTCAACCGTCAAGCCATTCCTCGAAAGATGGATGAAACAGCAGCCAAACATGAAGAACCTGCTGACCCATCTCAAGATGGAATCTGTCACTTACAGCCGTATCCTGCCAAGATTGCCCTCACTCATCCAGCAGGCGCTTGAGAATAACGGCAGGGGCAGCCAGCAGAACCGCCAGACCGAACTGCTCGAGGAGCTGGTTACCCAACAGAACAAACGGCGGAACAATGCCCGCCGTGTCATCTGGTTTGCCGCAGGTATCGGGGCAGGGCTGGCACTGGCCTATCTGCCACATCCACCTTGGGTGATGTTCCTGAACTTCTTGCTGAAACTGGGTATCCTTTAATCCAGCTTGGTGATTTTCCGGTTGTATGTCCAGTAATGGGCTTTCCGACGACCATTGAGCAGCACCTCCAGTTCACCGCCTGAACCTTTTGGTCTGCCCTCAACCTGACAGTCGTCCAGGTTGATTTCGGTATATCCTTTCTGGAACTCAAAACGGCTACAGAAATAGCCATTGACTTCCACTGTCCTTTCCCGACCATCGGTTATCTGCAGATCAGGTTTGCCCTCTCCGATTTTCCTAGGTTTGTTCCAAGACTGATAAGTACAGAGATCCGAATCATAACTGCAGATGACACGGATATTGTGTTTCTCGGTCTCATAGGTTTCGCAATGGCTTGCCGCCATCGCTGTTGAGACAAACATCCCCGCAACCAGAACCGGTACAGAAAGCAGTTTTTTCATGTCGGATTTCCCAGAAGTCATGCAGATGACAGAATCTTATCTGATAACGCACAGAACAGGCAATGCCGTGAGATGACAGGAAAACACCCTCTGAAAATGAAAAATCCACCGGCCTGAAAGGAGCGGTGGACTGAAGTAGAACCCGTGATTCAGCGAGGCAACAGATGCCATCTCAGATCATCGAGTTCCTGGTCTGAGCCTGTAAAGCCAGATAGCAAGGCTCTGAACCAATAACTGGTCTTCTTGTTTTCCTGCTTGTGGCCATGGATATTCATATGGACCTCCATATCGAAAGATAATGATAAGGACGCCTACGGGATTTAAGAAAGCTTTTTGGTGAAAAGTCCGCCACCACTGTATACGTCTAAATACATTATACCCTTTACCAGAATCGGCAACCTATTAATTTGCAACAGTTTGTATCAGAAAAAATACGACCCCAGCCAAGATGGGGAAAATGACAGATTACGCCTCCGATACAGTCCACAAGAAGATGTTAAATGTCTATTGCCTGTTGTTTGAAATTACGTCTGAAAAAAACTGATGGATTCCCTTGGATAATCCACAGGAAAATCAATTTGTTCCGCATATGAGACAGAATTTTCCCCTGCAGAAAAATATTGCCATTTTCTGATTTTTTTCGCTGAAAAATTCAGGTTTATCCTTATAATTCCATCACTTTCAACAACACTGTTTTTCTATGTTTGCCACATGAACACATTGATCTGGTTTGTCATTCTGTACTGGGTTGCGTCCGTCGGGATCGGTATCTTCGCGGCGCGTTTTGTCAGAAGCTCAAGAGACTATGCTATTGCCGGCAGAGCACTCCCCCTGTACGTGGTGACAGCCACTGTGTTCTCCACATGGTTCGGGTCCGAGGCTATCCTCGGTATTCCAAACACCTTTGTTGAAGAAGGTTTCATTGGGGTCATCGCAGACCCATTCTGTTCAGGTATGTGCCTTATTCTGGTCGGTGTCCTCATCGCCAAGAAGCTCTACCGCATGAACCTGATGACTATCACAGACTATTACCGCCAACGCTATGGGCAGGCTGCTGAAGTCATCGTCGCACTCAGTATTGTCATCTCCTACCTCGGATGGGTCTCTGCCCAGATCAAGGCACTGGGACTCGTTTTCAATATCATCTCTGATGGATCTGTCTCCATCGAGATAGGTATGTGCATCGGGTTAGGCTGCGTGCTCCTCTACACCCTGCTGGGCGGTATGTGGTCTGTCGCAATCACCGACTTTATCCAGATGCTCATCATTGTCGGGGGTATCATCTACATCTGCTTCGAGGTTGCGGGTCTTGTCCCAGGCGGTGCAGGTTATGTCGTCAGCCATGCCTATGAGGCAGGCAAACTCAGCTTTATACCCGAGATGACTACGGCTGCGATCTTTGCTTTCATTGGCCCTGGCATCACCATGCTTTTCGGCTCCATGCCACAGCAAGACATCTTCCAGCGCATCGGCTCTGCGAAGAATGAGAATGTCGCACAGCAGGGTTCCATTTTCGGTGGTGCCTTCTATATCATGTTCGGTCTCCTGCCGATGTTCCTCTGCTATGCAACCACACTGCTGGACCCACAGCTCTGCGAATCCATCGCTGAAGTCGATGGCCAGCTCATCCTGCCTGCGATGATCATTAAATATATGCCGATGTTCGCACAGGTCATGTTCTTTGGCGCCCTGCTCTCTGCAATCCAGTCCAGTGCCAGTGCAACCCTGCTTGCACCATCCATCACCTTCTCAGAAAACATCGTCAAAGGCTTCTTGCCAAACATGTCTGACCGTCAGCACCTCTTCATGATGCGCGCGGTTGTGCTGGGTTTTGCCGCTTTTGTCCTTGGCTTTGCCATGTACACCGACTCCAGCATTTATGAGATGGTTGAAAACGCCTATAAATCCACGCTTGTCATTGCATTCATCCCATTGATGGCAGGTTTCTTCTGGAAACCCGCCAGCAACAAAGGCGCCCTGCTTTCCATGATTTCAGGCACCATCGTCTGGATCGCCATGGAAATCATCGATCCAGAAGGCACCATTCCACCGCAGCTCTACGGCTTTGCAGTCGCACTGATTGGCATGTTCGTCGGCTCGCTCATCTGGAAACGCTCCGACGAAACCCCGCCACCGCCACCAGAAGAAACACCTGTCACAGAATCCTGAGAAAGTGTCATTCTGAGGAAAAAGCACTATAATCTAGGGTTTAGAGAATTTTTTGGAGCAATCCGTGCCGATTTACGCATACCGATGTGAAGACTGTGGCTTCACCAAAGATGTCCTGCAGAGACTGTCTGACCAGCCTCTGACAGCCTGCCCATCCTGCGGAAAAGACACCTTCAGAAAACAGATTACCGCTGCCGCTGTCCAGAGCAAAGACAGCGCACCAGCCCCAGCATCCCCATGCAGCTGCTGCTGTGCCGGTGGGCCTGGCGGCATGTGCGGCATGTAACCCTTACAGAAAACAACGGCCGCCCTGTTGCGGTCAAACGAAACCAACCAAGAAAAGAAAACAGCTATGTCTATGCGAACCAACTATTGTGGTCTCACTACCGAAGCGCAGCTTGACCAGACCGTCTCCCTGTGTGGCTGGGTCCACCGTCGCCGCGACCATGGTGGCATCATCTTCATTGACCTGCGTGACCGTGAAGGTCTGGTACAGGTTGTCTGTGACCCAGATAGACCTGAAGTCTTCAAGACCGCAGAATCCATCCGCAATGAATACTGTCTGAAAGTCACCGGCCGTGTCCGCTCCCGTCCTGAGGGCACCACCAACGAAAACCTGGTCTCCGGCAAGATCGAAGTCTTCTGTGAAGAACTTGAGATCCTGAATGCATCCGTCACCCCTCCATTCCAGCTGGATGACGACCACCTGTCTGAAACCACCCGACTGACCCACCGTGTGCTTGACCTCCGCCGTCCACAGATGCAGAACAACCTGCGCCTGCGTTACCGCATCGCGATGGAAGTCCGTAAATTCCTGGACGAAAACGGTTTCATCGACATTGAAACCCCAATGCTGACCAAATCCACACCTGAAGGTGCCCGTGACTATCTGGTTCCTTCCCGTGTCAACCCAGGTTGTTTCTTCGCACTGCCACAGTCTCCACAGCTCTTCAAACAGCTGCTGATGGTTGCCGGCTTCGACCGCTACTACCAGATCACCAAGTGCTTCCGCGATGAAGACCTGCGTGCAGACCGCCAGCCTGAATTCACCCAGATCGACTGCGAACTGTCTTTCATGGAAGAAAAGGAAATCCGAGATCTGTTCGAAGAAATGATCCGCCAGATCTTCAAGAAGGCACTGGACACCGACCTGCCAGCAGAATTCCCAATCATGACCTGGGACGACGCTATGGCGAAATACGGTTCTGACAAACCAGACCTGCGTGTCAAGATGGAATTCACCGAACTGACCGATGTCATGAAAGACGTTCCATTCAAGGTCTTCAGCAATGTTGCCAACATGCCAGGCGGCCGTGTCGCAGCACTGCTGGTTCCAGGCGGTTCCGCAGAAGGCTCTGGTATGCCACGCTCTGAAATCGACGCATACACCCAGTTCGTCGCCATCTACGGTGCAAAAGGCCTGGCTTACATCCGTGTCAACGACATCAGCAAAGGCCGTGCAGGCCTGCAGTCCCCAATCATCAAGAACCTGACTGACGAAGCGATTGCAGCAACCCTGGAACGCACCGGCGCAAAGAACGGCGACCTGATTTTCTTCGGGGCAGACAAGGCACGCATCGTCAACGACTCTCTCGGCGCACTGCGCAACAAGATCGGTTACTCCGAATTCGGTCAGGCACACGGTCTGTTCGAAGACACCTGGAAACCACTCTGGGTCATCGATTTCCCAATGTTCGAATACGACGAAGGCGACAACCGCTGGACCGCATGCCACCATCCATTCACCTCACCCAAGGATGGTCACGAAGACCTGCTCGAAACCGATCCAGGCAAATGCTATGCGAAAGCATACGACATGGTCCTCAACGGTTGGGAACTCGGTGGCGGCTCCATCCGTATCCACCGTGAAGAAGTCCAGAACAAGGTCTTCCGCGCCCTCAAGATCACCGATGACGAAGCGAAGGAAAAATTCGGCTTCCTGCTCGACGCCCTGCAGTACGGCGCGCCTCCACACGGTGGTCTGGCATTCGGTCTCGACCGTCTGGTCACCCTCATGACCAAGTCCGACTCCATCCGTGATGTGATTGCATTCCCTAAGACACAGCGCGCACAGTGTCTGTTGACCGCAGCACCATCCGGTGTCGCAGAAAAACAGTTGCAGGAACTGCATATCCGCCTGAGAAAAGTCGAAATGGCTCAGCCAGAATAAGCCTGACAACAGAAAGGGGAGCCGAAAGGTTCCCCTGATTTGCTTTGAGCACCACCTACAAAATCCCGCAATCCATCCTTGCCGTCATCTACACCAAGGAACTGGATGTCCTGCTCATCGAACGGGCAGACCGACCTGGATTCTGGCAATCCGTCACCGGGTCACGGGATTCCCTTGCCGAGCAGCTTGAACAGACCGCCATCCGCGAAGTCTTTGAAGAAACCGGCATCAAAGTCGTCGAAACAGTCACCGACACCGACCCCGCCCAACGGCAGGTGGCACGCCGCTACCTCACCGACTGGAAAATCGAACACGACTTTGAGATTTTCTCTGTCTGGCGCCACCGTTTCGCACCAGGTGTCACCACCAATACAGAACACGTTTTCGGGCTTCAGGTACCGACACGCTTCGACATCGTCCTGGAACCGACCGAACATCTCAACTGGCAATGGCTGCCATGGAAAGAAGCCGCCGAGAAATGCTTCTCTTGGACAAATAAAGAAGCTATCGAACTGCTGCCGGAACACATCATCACTGACTGACAATCCAGTCAGCCCACCATGAAAAAACCCAGCCGAAGCTGGGTCTCATAGCATCATTCCTTTGGCATCTCCGGGAAGAGTGTCTTCAATCGGTACTGACGCTGACGGTAATTGCCCTCTGGTCCCTTCAGGCTGCAGTCCACCTTTTCAAACAGCTGACTGATCCGGGTCAGGGTCTGGCGCTGCTTGCTGGTGCGGATAAGGATCAGGCGGCGTCTGCTATGGCGGTAAACACTGCGGATATCCACCAACAGGCAATGCCCCTGATTCGCCTGATGGATATCCAGCAGCAGAGCCTCTGGGCGGGAGAGCCCGAACACGGAGGCAAGTTCAATCCGGGCAGCAAGGAAAGGCTGGCTGGCAATAATCTCAGGAGTCAGATGCTCCATACCATACACTGCCCAAGGTGCCGGCTCTGCGCTGTCCGCAATCTTTTCCAGCATCTGTTCCGCTTCGGTTCGCCCGTTGCCCAGCGCTTTCTGAAGCCAGTAGATAGACTGGATATCATTTGTCTCGCTTTCACGCCGACAACGCCACGCATGCATACCAAGCTCATACTGCGCAACAGGATGCCCCAGATTCCCTGCAGTTTCCAGATAATCGAGCGAGTCAGCCATACTGCGCTGGGAGAATTCTGCCTTCTGGTAAATCAGGGCAAGCGCATACCACGCCTTGGGAGACCCCTGGTCACCCGCCTGACGCAGCCATTTCACGGCTTTCTTGAAACTGGTTGAAGTCGCACCGGTCGGCACACGGGCGCCATGCTCATCCATCTTGGCAAACCAAAGCCCCAGCTGATACGCAGCCTCTGCATTGCGGTAAGACGCCGCCGTCTCCCATAAGGTCTGGACCATATCAGGTGTTCCTGAGGTCTTCGCCAACGCAACACCACAGCGGACCAGCAGTTTCACAGACTGCGCATCCAGTTCGGCTTTTTCACGGTCGGCATGTGCCTCAAGCATCGCCTCAGCAATCGGCTGGGCATGCTGCAGGAAAGTCTTGTAATCCTGCTGGGTCCAGGAATATTCAATCAGGGCAGATTTCGCATCCGGCACCCCAGATTCAGCCGCCTGGGTCACCCAGTAAGCAGTCCGGTCATCCATATGGGCATAAGCCTCATGCTGACCAGCCAGTTCTGCCAGCAGCCACTGTGCCTCACCGATATTCTGATGGGCGGCCCCTTCCAGCAGCTTGATGATTTCGCGATGCCGTTCATGGCTGATCGGCGTATCTGCCAGCATCATCTGTGCAATGACCAGCCCCGCTCGTGCTGTCCCTGCCTTCAGGGCATCACGATACCAGCCCTCCGCCTGCTTCCTGTCGGGATAAGTGCGGATGACATCATAAGGAACATGCTCACCGAGCAGCTGCTTGGCTGCCACAGAACCCTGCACTGCCGCACGCCCCAGCCAATGCAAAGCTGTCGTGACACTTTTAGGCAGCCCTTTACTGCCAAACAGATAAAGCCTGCCCAGCATAAGC
>CAZHQM010000012.1:0-2167 GCA_964534155.1 uncultured Oxalobacter sp. | reverse complement strand
TAAGCTGTGCATCCGGTTCACCGGCGCGCGCCTGACGCAGAAGCCGTAATTCTTCCCTGCTAGCCATATCAATCAAAAAATGGATGCTGTATTTCTGGGATTCTACCCATTTCGGTAATTTATATTCAAGAAACACCCATAGCCCAAAGCAATCCGCTGATTTCTGTAAGATAAATACAACACAGATCTGACTCATGAATGTCCGCAAAACATACCGGATACTGTTCAAATCCAGCATCTTGGGACGGCGGAACAGGCAGCAGACATCATCGCCCCCCATTTTTTATTCCACGCAGGCACTGGGAAAGCCATCGTGCCCGTGGAGAAAAAACATCGTTCATTTTATTGATTTAAGGCATTTTTCCGCTGATTTCTGATACAAATTTTCTGCCAGTTCGGCTATGATGGAATTTATGTGCGGAGTTCTGCATCGGGCAGGGTACCGTTGCTGGCGGTTTCAATCCGATTCCGTATAATCAAGATTTCAATACCACCCTCGTTGATAGGGCGGTTGTTCTATTGTTAAGGAGATAACATGACCACTTGGGTACGTTTCAAACAGGGTGAAGACGTTAAGATCGGTACTCTGGAAGGCGAAAACATTGCTGTTTACAGCGGCGATATGTTCAACAACCCACAGCCAACCGGCGAATCTGTCAAACTGGCAGACGTTAAACTGATGACCCCTTGCGATCCTAGCAAGATGATTCTGCTGTGGAACAACTTCTTCAACCTGGCTAAGAAGATTGCAGAGAAAAAAGGCAAAGAACAGCCAGATATCCCTCAGGAACCTCTGTGGCTGCTGAAACCAACCACCGCTTTCATCGCTGACGGTGAAACCGTTGTCAAACCAAACACCTATGACGGTAAAGTTGTTTACGAAGGTGAACTGGGTATCGTTATCGGCAAACCATGTAAAGAAGTCACCGAAGCAGAAGCTAAAGACTACATCTTCGGTTACACCTGTACCAACGACGTTACCGCTGGCGAACTGCTGATGAAAGACCCAACTTTCGCACAGTGGACCCGTGCTAAAGGTTTCGACACCTTTGGTTCTTTCGGTCCTGGTATCGTTTCCGGCATCGACAACCCAGACAGCCTGGTCGTCAAGACCATTCTGAACGGTGTAGAACGCCAGAACTACCCAGTTGCTGACATGATCTTCCGTCCACACAAACTGGTTGCAATGCTGTCCCGTGACATGACCCTGATGCCAGGCGACATCATCTCCTGTGGTACCTCCCTGGGTGTTGGTTCCATGAAACCAGGCAGCACCGTTGAAGTCATCATCGACGGCGTTGGTCATCTGGTCAACAAGTTCGACGCAGCTTGATTCTGACATCGATCTGATCCAGAACGGTAGATACCTCAGTATCTGCCGTTTTTGTTTGTCCAGCAGAAACACCTGACTACAAACTGTTACACTCTCTCACACTTTTTGATAAATCTTTCTTCTATACTGACACTCAAGCCATAGAAGTACTTTCCTCCATCCAAAACTGAAAGGAAAACGAAAGATGAACAGAATCACCCGTTGTCTCGCTGTCGGTACAGCAGTCCTTGGTCTCACTGCAACCTGCTTTGCCGCTGGCAACTCTGCAAACGATACCACCGCACCACGCTTCCGCGGCAGAGGTGGCCCTGAAGGCGGTCCAGGCAGACATGGCGACTTCCACAAACAGCACATGCAGAAACTCCATGATGACCTGAAACTCTCCGCATCACAGGAAAAGGCATGGGAAGCATTCGCAAACTGCCCGGCAAAAGCAGAACGCCCAGATTTTGCGAAGATGCGTGAAATGGGCAAGCTCCCTGCACCGGAACGTATGGCCAAACGCATCGAAGGCATGAAGAAACATCTGGCAACCATGCAGGAATGCCTGCCAAAGGTCAAAGCGTTCTACGCCCAGCTGGACAGCGACCAGAAGAAGATTTTCGACAGCAACTTCATGCCACACCGTGGTCCAATGATGGGACATGGCCCTCAGATGATGCAGTCTGATGCGGATGCAGGCAACCGTATGCCTCCACCTCCAGCAAAAGACTTCGACGGCACACCAGCCACCGAACGCCTGGAAAAGGCAATCGAACGTATGTCCAAGCACATCGCCGATCTGGAATCCCTGCAGCCAAAGGTCAAGAAATTCTATGCAACCCTGACCCCAGA
>CAZHQM010000011.1:0-20473 GCA_964534155.1 uncultured Oxalobacter sp. | reverse complement strand
GGGAAAGGGTCTCTGCCTATCTCTGATAAATGTCAACAGAAATCGTTACAGGCTCATTTTTCCTAGAGCGAGTGAGCTATAAACAGGAATTTACTTCACTGAATATCGAGTTCTGATACATCTAACTCACCTGACATGAGTTTGGACAATAAATTGTCCCTGAGTATAACCAGACTTTCATTTTCCCTTTGATTACTTTCTATCATCGCGAACAAGGGGGATGCAATTTCATGAAAAGCTCGTAGCTCATCTTTAGCTGGCATAATAAAGGGCATATCCCTAATTATTTTTGAATTCACTGCTGTTGCTATTGATGACGTACTGCCCAGAGAATAGTAATTGAATGTCCGGAGATAGCAGTACAAGTATTCAGTCAGTTCTTTATTTTGCGTTAAAAAATGGGCAATCGCTTCATTTGTTGCCAATTCGCAAGTCGTAATTGCTACTCGCCCAACCGTCAACTTAAAACTTAATAAGACGGTATGCTTTGGCACCACCTTCACATTAAATTGAGTTATTGCATCCGAGGTTAGATACTCAGAACTTCTCCCGATAAAGGTCCCGCAATCCTTCATATCTGAAATTGAGACCCAGATGACATCGGAAGAATCTTTGCTGAAATGATGCTGTTCCTTCCTTGGTGGCGTTTTTCCAATCGTAATCTCAAAAAAGTCACCAGCTCGCCCAGTTAACCTTTTTTTACCTTGATCTTGCACAAACCTTGCATGATATAAGGCAAGAGCTTGTTCTTCTAAATTCCTGTTTATCTGATTGTTTAATTCGATCTTTTCAGAAATATTGGTGTATAGATTGCCAATGTATTCTTGAATTGGCATAGGTGGAATCGGTACCAAAATCTCTTTTAAGAAACCTTTCTTGAAATGAGGAATGGTGTCACCAACGTTGTAATTTCGAATTTGTTCTTGGATATTTCTAGATCTGAGTATAGCCAGTAGATATTTGTTGTTGACCACTCTTTTGTTAACCCTAAATGCAATCATGTCTTGAGCAATACAGAAGTTCACAGGGTCCGGTACCATACATACTCGTCCAGGGGTACCTTTGTTTACAAAAATGATGTCGCCTGCTTCAGGGTGAGCTCGAAACCAGTTTTTATAGGTCTCATCAGACAAAAAACGAACTTTTTCAAATACTGGATACAACCTTTCGTTTTTGATGCAATTTGTGGCTATCAGTGTGTGCCCAGCTGATGTTGTTGGAACGGTTTTACCACGATTATCAACAATGAATGTCAGAATATCTGTAAGGGGCTTTTTTTCGAAATCTGTCCAAATGTTAAATTTCATACCCAATCGCTCCCAGATTCTTGCGGATTTTTTCTTCCAGTTCATGTGACTGCTTGAACAGGTCAGACAGTTCGGTGGTCAGCCGCTTCATCTTGTCTTCGAATGGTTCGCTGTCTTCTTCCTGTTCTGCGATGCCCACATACCGCCCTGGGGTCAGGATGTAGTCCTGTTTTGCAATATCTTCGGTTGAGACAACAGCACAGAAGCCTTTGACATCTTCCAGTGTGCCTTCTTGGAAAGCAGTAAAGGTATCTGCGATTTTCTGGATGTCTTTCTCGTCGTCAAAGTCACGGTGCTTGCGGTCAACCATGTACCCCATTTCCCGGGCATCAATGAACAGGGTCTTACCTTTCTGTTTCTTGTTGCGGGTGATGAACCAGAGGGTGACAGGAATGGTCACGCTGTAAAAGAGCTGGGTTGGCATGGCGATGATGCCTTCGATCAGATCATCTTCAATAATCTTTCTGCGGATTTCACCTTCACCACTGGACTGCGAGGAGAGTGCACCATTCGCCAGCACCAGACCAATTTTGCCGTTTGGTGCAAGGTGGTGGATCATGTGCTGGATCCATGCAAAGTTGGCGTTGCCTGATGGTGGAATACCGTATTTCCATCGAACATCATCCTGCAGTTTATCGACGCCCCAGTTGGAAAGGTTGAATGGTGGGTTGGCGAGGATATAGTCCGCTTTCAGATTCTTGTGCAGGTCATTGTGGAAAGTGTCTGCCTGATATTCCCCAAAATCCGCATCAATGCCACGGATAGCCATGTTCATCTTTGCCATCTTCCATGTGTCGGCATTGGACTCTTGACAGTAAATCGAGACCTTATCTCTGCGGCCGTGATGTTCTTGGATGAATTTCACCGACTGGACAAACATGCCGCCAGAGCCACAGCATGGGTCATAGAGTCTGGAGTTTTCGGTTGGCTTAAGCACGGCGACCAGTGTCTTGACGATACTGGATGGTGTGTAGAATTCACCGCCTTTGACGCCTTCATAAGCCGCAAACTGGGCGATGCAGTATTCATAGACACGCCCCAACAGGTCTTGGGATTCTGAGGTGGCGTGCATATCCATGTTGGTGAAGAGGTCAACCACATCACCTAATACACGCTTGTCGAGGTCTGGGCTGGCGTAGTTCTTCGGCAGGACATTGTTGAGTTTTTTGTTGTCTGCTTCGATTGCCCGCATAGCTTCATCAATGACCATGCCGATTTCTGGGGTGTGGGCTGCTTTGGCGATGACTTCCCAGCGTGCTTTTTCTGGTACATAGAAAATGTTTTCTGCGAGGTATTCATCACGTTCGTTTTCAAAGCCTTCGCCTTCTTCGACCAGTTCATCGTATTTCTTCTTGAAGGCGGTGGAGATGTAGCGCAGGAAGATGAGCCCGACAATGACCTTGCGGTATTCGGCAGCAGGGATGTGCCCCCAGAGGACACAGGCTGCATCCCAGATCTGTTTCTCAAAGCCGATGTTGGCTTCGGTTTTCTGCTTTGCTTTTTTTGTTGCCATGATGATTCCAGACAGGTGTGCTGTTTTGAATAAGAGAGACTATATCCAAATATAGGTGTTGTGTCATCGGGGGTGGGGGTACTCGCACGACCAACTTGCGACCAAGGGTGCGAGCTAAAGTAACATGTTTAATGCATCGTAACATTTGGCATGTTACGATGCATTTATGATGTTACGGTTTGAGTAAAGCCAAGTGACGAGAGTCCAAGCGACCAAGTTTGGTACACAGGGGATGACTCATTCGAGCAGGCAAGTGCATCTGCGGTACAATCTGTGCAAAGGATTGGTGTGTCTGTTAAATGGCACACCAGCAGAACAAGGTTGACAGGTGCAGGATGGAAAAAGAGCCTAAAAAAGGCATGATGACATGGGAATCGGCAGCGAGTGTGGTGAAGTCGCTGCCCCCTGCACTGTTCAGGCTGCCCACCGAGATCTATCTGGGCAGGTGCTGTGACCTGTTCGAGGTGTTTTATGTGAACCGAGATACCCGCAGGCAGCCACCATCCGAGCGCCTTGAAAAGCTCCGCTGTGCTAACTGCCAGCCAGACCTGATTGGCAGGCTGATGACGAAGCCAGAAGATGACCAGAACATTATCCCGATGGATAACGGTGTGACCCAGGCGCTCCGCCATCTGTTCCAGCGGCATCTGACCAGCACCCTGTTCAACCGCAAGGGTGCTGTGGTGTTCGATCTGGCACTGGTGTCGTTCACAACAAATGGCACCGACAATTACCTGTACTGCGACCCGGCAACATATCATCAGGTGCCATGCCAGCGCCCTGTTTTCGGGGGGCATTATGTGCAGGGTTATGTGCGCTACGAGGATATGAAGGTGGCAGGGATCTCAGACAATCTGCTGCCATGGCTGCGTGACTGGGTCGCCTATGAGGATGCCGCCCTGCAGGCAGCAGGGTTCTCCTGGCATGATGTGTTCACAGATGCGTTTTATGATCAGGTGTTCAGCAATTTCCAGCTGTCCCTGCTGTATGGCGAGCCAGAAAAACCCAAGGTATTGGTTTCAAAAGACGGCCGCTGATTTTGCCCTTTTGCCTGTTTGCCTTTTTGGGGGTGGGGGCTCTCGATAAGGCAAACGGAATGAACGAACGGTCGGTCGAACGGTGGATGGGGGTTTCGACAGGTCGTTTAACGGCGGTTCGGGGTTCGACCTGCCAAGGGTTCATTTGCCCAGTCGCCCACCCTGAATACGCCGAGCTGGAGTTCAATCTCACGGACGATGAGTCTGTCTTCTACATCACGGGATGATTCACGCCCACGGTATTTGGCAACGATTTTCCTGAGGTCACGCAGTGCCTGGGTGTAACCAGCACGGAATTCCGCAGAGCGCTCTGGGTTGGTGTTTTCTGTCATTTTCATCGATATCCCCCTAACGGTGAAAAAGCAACGTATATGAAAAAAATATCACAATTCCAAGAGTTTTAAAACAGATTATCCATCAAATAATAAAATTACTGTTTCAGCGGTGATACAGGGGTTTTATACGAAGAAAAAGGCTGTTTCCCGCAATATGTAGGCAACAGCCTTTTTGTATGAGAGTGAGATTATCTGAATGAGAGGTACATTTCGCGTAACATTTCTTCAGTGATCTCAACAGGGTTGAGTTTGAGAATCGGGTTCTGGCTGCCTTTGACAAGCATTTCAATCTGGTCATCGGTGAGGTTGAACTGCTTGAGGTCGGTCATGATGCCGATGTCTTTTTTCAGCTGGGTGATGGCGTCTGCGAGTTCAAGCGCAGAGGCATAACCGAGCATGGCTGCGAGTGCCTGGAGTCTGCCGTCTGCATCACCACGGGCATTGATCCGCATGAAGTAGTCGATGGTGAGCGCACAGGCTTCACCATGTGGGATGCCAAGGTCATTGGTCAGCGGATAGGAGCAGGCATGGGATGAGGTGGTGCGTGGCACAGTGAATGCCAGCCCTGCAATGACTGAGGCTTCTGCCATGCGTTCGCGGGCTTCGAGGTTGTCCGGCTGGTCGCAGGCTGTCCTCAGGTTGTTCAGGGTGGTGCGGATGGCATGGACTGCAAGGGCATCGCAGATCGGCAGGTGGTTTCTGCTCCAGTAGCCTTCGATGGCGTGGCAGAGCACATCCATCCCGGTTGCGGCGGTGATGTCCCGTGGCAGGGTCAGGGTGAGTTCTGGGTCGATGATGGCGAGGTCTGGATAGAATGCAGGGCCAGCCAGTGGTTTTTTCACACCTTTGACATGGTCGGAGAGGACGGTGACGCTGCTGATCTCACTGCCTGTACCGGCGGTGGTTGGCACTGCGATGAATGGCAGGCGGGTTGTCGGCAGTTTTGAGATGTCGTCCATGTAGGTGGCAGATGGCAGTGTGCCTTTGGCGAATACGGCTGCCGCCTTGGCGCAGTCGAGTACACTGCCACCACCGAGTGCGACAACAAAGTCGCATTGGTTGTCTCGGATGAGTTTTACGCAGTCTTCGCATTCGGTGATGTCAGGATTTGGGCTGACCTGGCTGTAAGCGACTTTGATGAGGTTGTTGCTGTCAGCGATGATTTTCTGGATGAAACCACGTTTTTCAAATGACCTTGAGGTGATGAGGATGCCTTTGCTGCCGCCAAGGCCGATGATTTCTTTGCCGAGTTCGCTGATGCGTCCGTTGCCGAAACGGATGGTGACCGGCTGGGTATAATTCCAGAACATGAGATGCTCCTGATGCGGTAAATTGAATAAGGTGTAATGGTTTATTGTACTGTATGCATCAGGTGCGTTACATATGGTGTTCAGCAGGTATGGCGGTGCCTGCCACATGGTCAGAGTATGGAAATGGAACAGGAAATCGAACTGGTCAGCCTGCAGCCAGATGAAAAAAAGGCTTTTATTGCCGCACTGCAGAAGTCTTTTGCCTTGACCCCGACAAGGCTGTTTGGTCAACAGACAGCGGATGTGATTGCCCATGAAGAAGCGGATGAGGCAATCACGGTAGAAGGTGCAGAGACTTACAACATCGTCTGCGAGGGTGAGGTTGTGGGGGGTGTTGCAGTGCGCATCGATTCCCAGACAGACATCAACTCACTCGACCTGCTTTTCATCAAGCATAAGTTCAACAATCTCGGGCTGGGGTTTCAGGTATGGCGCGCCATTGAACAGCGCTATCCCCAGACAAAGAAATGGATTACCGTCACTCCATATTATGACCAGCGCAATATCCATTTCTATGTGAACAAATGCGGGTTCAAGATTGTGGAGTTCTTCAATCCCAAGCATTGGGATGATGCAGTTCCCCAGCAGGATATTCCAGACTTTGCCTGTTACTTTCGGTTTGAGAAGGAGATGGAGTCAGCCCCAAAAGCGTAAAACATACTTTACACACTTTTGATTTTCATTCAATATGTAAAATATACTTTACACAATATCGTAAAACCATGAATCAGAAGCTCATCTCCCGCCCTTATTATCAGAATCTTCTGCTCTCCCTGCAGGGCAAGAACATCATTAAGGTTATTACAGGCGCACGCCGTTCTGGAAAATCCACCCTGATGGAGCTTTATCAACTCGAGCTGAAAAAACAGGGAATCGCTGACGACCATATCATCAGTTTCAACCTTGAGGATGAGGATAATGCCCATTTAACCGTGAGCACCAACCTGCATCGTGCGGTGCTGGATCAGGTAAAGGATGATGGGCAGTATTATGTTTTTCTGGATGAGATTCAGATCTGCGAGCAGTTTGAAAAAGCTGTGGACAGCCTCTTCCTGCGCAAGAACATCGATATTGTCATCACGGGTTCCAATGCTTTCATGCTGTCTGGTGAGCTGGCAACCCGGTTGGCTGGACGCTATATCACAATCGAGGTACTGCCTCTGTCTTTCAAGGAATTCCGCACTGCTGTGCAGGATGAGGGGCTGTCACGGGAAACGGATTTCAACCGTTATCTGCAATACGGAACATTCCCTGCCCTCTTGGAATATCTGGCAACGCCCAATCTCATTGCCAATTACTACGAGATGCTTTTCAACTCGATTGTGGTCAAGGATATCGCCACCCGGCACAACATTCGGGATATCAGGATACTGACCAAGGTGCTCCGCATATTGTGCAGTTCAATCGGCAGCGCGATTTCTGCGCGGAACATCACCAACACCCTGAAAACAGCTGGCTACCAGACTTCGATACCGACCATCAGCCAGTACCTGTCTGCATTGGAGGAGTCTTATTTCTTTTACCCAGTCCAGCGCTTCGATGTGAACGGCAGAAAGCTCCTGCAATCCCAAGAGAAGTTCTATCTGATTGACCCTGGTTTCAGGCAATACCTGAGCAGCAGTACCAAAGCAGATATCGGGCACCTGATTGAGAACATTGTGTATCTCGAACTCAGGCGCCGATACAGTCATGTCTATATCGGTCGTGCGGCGGATAAGGAAATCGACTTTGTAACCCGAGAGGGAGACCGGTTTGCCTATTTCCAGGTATCGCTCAGTATTCTTGATGAAACCACAAGAGAGCGGGAATTATCGGCTTTTGATGGGATCAAGGATAATTTCCCTAAGACCTTGCTCACCTTGGATACCATCGGCACCGGCATGTCCTACAACGGTGTTGAGCACATCAACCTGTTAGACTGGTTACTGGCAGATAAAGGCTGATCAGAACATCATGCGTGCAATATCGATGCAGATACCGACAGCAAGCGGAATGGAGAAGTTGTCATCCAGACGGATGCGGTTCTCATAGGCTTCTGCGATTGCGGCAACAATCACACCGGCAATGCCTGAGAGCAGGAACATGAGCGGCTGGGCATAGACAAAGAAGAAAAAGAGCACAATCGCCCAGCCTGCGATACAGAATGCCAGGCTGCCTTCAAGGCTCTTGGTGCCCATGTTGATCTTGTGTTTACCGAAGCGTCTGCCGATGAGGGCGGCGACGGTGTCACCGATGAGCATGACGGTGAAAGCGGTCATGGCAATCACTGTCGGGAAAATGACCACACACATGAGGGCGGCACCGATAAGGTAAGGGGCGCCGCTCAGGCGGAATTTCTCCTGTTTTTCTTTTTCCCGCAGCATGCGGTTGAAGAGCGCACCATAGGTCATGGTGAAGAGTTTCCATTTCTTATGGTTGCCGTATTCAGTGATGATGCAGCCAATGAGCAGGACAGCGAACAGGACGACATTCACAAGCCATGGCAGGAAGCCGATGGCAACGACCATCCAGAGCGAGCTGAGATGCACGCTCTTGCGCAGTACTTCCTGTCCGTATGAAATCTGGCCGCTCATGGTTTTTTATCAGAACCCTTTCCGATAGGCAGGCTTTTTCTTCTTGGTTGGCTTGCCTGGGATGTATTGATAGCCGGTCTTCTTCGCTGGGGCTGGCTTTTCAGCGGCAGGCAGGTCAGGAACACCCGCCCAGTCGAGGATGAGCTTGGTCGCTTCTTCTACGCCTGTGCGGTCAACCGATGAGAAAAGCTGGGCAGAGAATGGAAAGTGCTGTCCCTGTGCATCGACATAGCTGTTGAGGATGGTGCGGGTCAGCTTGAGTGCCTGTGCGCTTTCACTGCGGTTGAGCTTGTCTGCCTTGGTGAGCAAGACATGGATCGGTTTACCTGTGCCACAGAACCATTCGACGAGTTCGGTGTCGAGTTTCTGGAACGGATGGCGGGAGTCCATCATGAGCACAACACCCTTGAGCTGGGAGCGCTGCATGAGGTAGCCACCGAGGAGCTGGTTCCAGTGGTCTTTGGAGGAGTGCGCAACCTCAGCATAGCCATAGCCTGGCAGGTCAACCACAAACATTTCAATCTTGGAAACGTCGGTCGGGTCTTTGCGGTGCTGTGCCGGGTGTGCGCCACCGATTGAGAAGAAGTTGAGGAACTGGGTCCGCCCCGGGGTCTTGGATGCGTAAGCGAGCCCCTTCTGGTTGCACAGAATGTTGATGGCGGATGATTTGCCCGCATTGGAGCGCCCGACAAATGCGATTTCAGGCACATCCAGCTGCGGCAGTTCACGCAGGTGGTTTACGGTTGTAAAGAAACGGGCCTGCCAGAGTTTTGACATGGTCTTTCAGTTATTCAGTCATTCAGGTGTTCCCCATCATTGTGTGACAGGGAACGGTGTTTCAATCAGTCGATGATGGTTTCGAGTGCGTACTGGTCGGCTGGGGTTTCACGTTTGCGGATCAGGTGAACCTTGTCACCATCCACGATGACTTCAGCTGCCCTGCCCCGGGTGTTGTAGTTGGAGGACATGGACATACCGTAAGCGCCAGCACTCATCAGGGCGAGCAGGTCGCCTTCTTCGATTGCCAGTTCACGGTCTTTTGCCAGCCAGTCGCCGGATTCGCAGATTGGACCGACGAGTTCGTATTTCTTGGCTGGGGTATCACGTTTGAGAACAGGTTCAACACCGTGGTAAGCCTCGTAGAGGGATGGACGCATGAGGTCGTTCATACCGGCATCGACAATGGCGAAATTCTTGCCAGAGTTGGTCTTGAGGTACTGCAGGCGGGTCAGCAGGATGCCGGCGTTGCCAGAGATGGAGCGGCCAGGTTCAAACATGACGGTGATCTGGCGGTCTGGGCAGTTGGCTTTCTGCCATTCGCTGATGCGGGTGAAGACTCTGCCGAGGTAGTCTGCGACAGCAACCGGTTTCTCATCGGCATAGGTGATGCCGATACCGCCACCAATGTCGATGTGGCTGAGTTCAATGCCCATGCCTGCGAGCTGGTTGACCAGATTGATGATCTTGTCGAGTGCTTCGAGCAGTGGTGCGTCATCGAGCAGCTGGGAGCCGATATGGCAGTCGATACCGGTGACTTCGATGTTTGGCAGTGCGTTGGCAACCGCATAGGTTGGCAGGACTTCTTCGAATGGGATGCCGAATTTGTTTTTCTTCAGACCGGTGGAGATGTATGGATGGGTCTTTGGATCGACATCTGGGTTTACACGGAAGGAGATGCGGGCTTTCTTGCCCATGTCGCCTGCAACCGCATTGATGCATTTGAGTTCGGATGCAGATTCGACATTGAAGCAGAGGATGTCCTGTTCCAGTGCGTAGCGGATTTCTGCTTCGGTCTTGCCGACGCCAGAGTAGATGACTTTGTGTGGATCACCGCCTGCCGCAATGACTCTTGCCAGTTCACCGCCAGAGACGATGTCAAAGCCTGCGCCCTGTTTTGCCAGGATGTTCAGGATGGCGATATTGGAGTTGGATTTGACGGAATAGCAGGTCAGTCCACGCAGGTTGGCGGTTTCGTATTTCTTCGCGGTTTCAACATACTGTGCCAGATGGTCAGTGAAAGCCGCTTTTGAATAGACATAGACTGGGGTGCCGAACTGTTCTGCAATGGCATCCAGTGCGACGTTTTCTGCCATGAGGTTGTTGCCTTTGTAGGCGAAGTGTTCTGTTGTCATCTTCTCAATTCCTTTTCTGTTTTCTGTTTACCGCTTTTTCTTTGCAACAGCTTTCTTCGCTGGAGCTTTCTTTGCTACAGGAGCTGCTTTTGTCTGCGGTACAGCCTGTGTGTGTCTGGTGGTGTGTGGCAGGATACCCAGTGGGGCTTCGTCTGACTCACGCTCGACTGCCTGATAGGCGCCATCATCCCGGGCTGGCTTGGTTTCCACCACGATGTCTGGGGTGTTTTCCGGAGTATTTTCCTGAGCTGGGGTTTCTGCCTGTTCAGCAGGCTCTGCCCCTTCTTCAGCCTTGTCTTTGGCTTCACCTTCACCCGGCAGGATAATCGGTGTCACGACGCGTGGGGTTGTGTCTTTCGGTGGCAGCATCAGCGGACCTTTCTGCCCACAGGCAGCCAGGCCGACAGCAGCAGCCACAATCAACGCCACGGTTCTCATCAATCGAAACAGATTCATCAGTTATTCCTTCAGGACCAGCCCTGACACCTGCCATCAGGTGCCAAAACTGGCACTATAACATATCCCTATCAGTACCCGTCATATTCCGTTGACATCGGCTTATAGGCACTGCATCCGCCACCGACACAGGTCTGGATCTGGCTTGGTGGATATTCGGTGTAGTAGTAGTCGCCATTGATCTGCTCGATGCCTTCTGGAACAGGTCGGCTTTCAGGCGGCAGTCCCTGCAGGGCGACCTGCATGTAGTCGATCCAGACCGGGACAGAGACAGAGCCACCGGTTTCATGACCGCCCATGTTCTTAGGCTGGTCGAAACCGAACCAGACAACCGCAACGAGGTGCTGCTGATAGCCTGCGAACCAGGTGTCGTGGGAGTCGTTGGTTGTCCCGGTCTTGCCTGCGAGGTCGTGTCTGCCGAATGCCTTGCCCGCACGGGCTGCGGTACCACTCTGGACAACGCCTTTCATGAGGCTGTCCATGATGAATGCGTTGCGGGCATCGATGACACGGTTTGCCTCAGAGAATGGCTGGTCTGGTTTTGCCTGCGAGAGGATATTGCCCCTGTAATCGGTGATGGTTGAGATCAGGTATGGCCTGACCCGATAGCCACCGTTTGCAAAGATGGCATAAGCCGATGCCATCTGCAGTGGGGTGACGGTTGCCGCACCCAGCGCCAGCGAGAGGTCGGCAGGGACTTTGTCATAATCGAAACCGAATTTCACTGCATGGTCCTGGCCATAGCTTGGTCCGATGGTGTTCAGGATCTGGATGGAGACCATGTTCTTGGATTTCATCAGGCCACGGCGCATGGTGATCGGACCATCATAGACATTGTCGTAGTTCTTTGGCTGCCAGTTCTGTCCACCGCTGGCAAAGGAGACCGGCGCATCGTTGATGATACTCTGAGGCGCAAAGCCTTTTTCAAGCCCAGCTGAGTAGATGAATGGCTTGAAGGATGAACCTGGCTGACGCCATGCCTGTGTCGCATGGTTGAACTGGCTGTTGGCAAAGTCAACACCGCCGACAAGCGCACGGATTGCGCCATCGCTTGGGCTGAGGGAGACGAGTGCCGCCTGGATCTGTGGGAGCTGGGTGATTGCCCATTCACCATTCAGTCCCCCGATACGGATGATGGAGCCCCGCTTGAGCTGTTTCTCACCGCCTCTGCCAAGACAGCTTGCGGCGAATTTCAGACCACTGCCTGAGATGGTGGCAACACTGCCATCTGTCAGCATCGCGTGGACAACGGATGGGGAGGCATCCATGACAATGGCGGTGGTAAAGCCTTCGGTGGATGGGTGTTTCTCAAGTTCTTCCTTCACGTTGTCTGGCAGTTCATTGCCTGCAGGGAAGTCGATGAAGCCTTCTGCACCACGATAGCCATGGCGGCGGTCATAGTCGATGGCGCCTTTTCGGATGGCACGGTAAGCGGCTTCCTGATTCTTGCTGGAGATGGTGGTGTGGACACTCATGCCACTGGTGTAGGTGGCTTCACCATACTGCTGGTACACCATGAGCCGGACCATTTCAGCCACATACTGGCCATGGACAACCGGCTCGTCTTTCACATTGCGGATAGCGAGTTTCTCAGCGACCGCCTGCTGGTACTGGCTTTCGGTGATGTAGCCCAGGTCTCTCATGCGCAGGAGGATGTATTCCTGACGCTGTTTCGCACGGGGATAGTTCTTGACCGGGTTGTTGGCGGTCGGTGCTTTTGGCAAACCTGCGAGCATCGCCGCTTCTGCGAGGGTGATTTCTGACAGGTCCTTGCCGAAGTAGGTCTGCGCAGCCATGCCGAAACCGAAGGCGCGCTGCCCCAGATAGATCTGGTTCATGTAAACCTCGAGGATCTTGTCTTTCGGCAGGGCTTTCTCGATCTTGTAGGCGAGCACCGCCTCATAGAGCTTGCGCTTGATGGTCTGCTCACTGGAGAGGAAGAAGTTCTTGGCGACCTGCTGGGTGATGGTGGATGCGCCCTGGCGTGACCTGCCCAGCATGTTGTTGACCGCCGCACGCAGGATACCGAAGTAGTCGATACCGCTGTGTTCGTAGAAGTGGGTGTCTTCGATGGCGATGACGGCCTTCTTGAGCTTGTCTGGGATTTTCTCGATCGGGACAAATTTACGGCGCTCGTCACCGAACTCGGCAAGCAGGACATTGTCGGAGGTATAGACGCGCAACGGCATCTTCGGACGGTAGTCCGTGAGCCGGTCCATAGATGGCAACTGCGGGTAGATGATGGCAACGATGATGCTAATCATCAACGCACAGAAGATGGTGCCGCCACCAAAGATGGCGACAAGCCAGAACATGAGACCACGACGACGGCCGCTATTTTCCTGTGGCGGTTCCTCATCAGGTGGGGTCATACCGCGATTACGATTAAACATGCTGTCCAGACTCAAAAAACAATAAGTGAATTATCCGTCAATCTAGCACTGTTATCACGGTATAAATTTAATTTTTTGTAACGGAAAAGCACTTCATTCCGCTATCTGTCGGAAATGTGCCAAATTGGAAACTTCGGTGGCATCTGATATAGTCAGGACTATCTGAAAGAATTCTTTATTTTTATGCAACCGAATATTTTCCTTGTCGGGCTGATGGGCTCCGGCAAAACCACCGTGGGCAAGCTGCTTGCCAAACGGCTTGGACTCCGTTTTGTCGATTCCGATCAGGAGATTGAAGCCAAGACCGGCGCGACGATTTCCTGGATCTTCGAGATTGAGGGGGAAGAGAGTTTCCGCCGCCGCGAGGTGGCGATGATTGATGAGCTGACCTCTCAGCAGGGCATCCTGCTGGCGACCGGGGGCGGTTCCATCCTGAAACCTGAGAGCCGGGAATTCCTGAAGTCCCGCGGGATTGTCATTTTCCTGCGTGCGAGTGTCAACAATATCCTGAAGCGGACCCAGCATGACAAGAGCCGTCCGCTGCTCCAGACACCTGACAGAAAGGCAAAGCTCGAGGCGCTGGCACGCGAACGTGAGCCGATGTACCGGGACGTCGCCGACATCATCGTGGATACGGGGCGCCCGAATGTCCATGCGATGGTCCAGTCCATTGCACGGCAGCTCAAGGGCTTCCAGAAAAAAGGGGTGACAGACAAGGCGAAGAGAGCGTCTGCCAACCAACAGAAAAAAGGCAACAACATGCAAACACCAAAAAAACAGCATCTCAAGGTTGAACTGGGCGAACGCAGTTATCCGATTGAGATCGGCGCAGGGCTGCTGAAGGATACCTCCCTGCTCCAGAAATCCATCAAGGGCAAGAAAGTCGCCATCATCACCAATGATGTGGTTGCACCGCTTTATCTGGATAGACTGACCCAATCCCTGAAGGATGCGGGCAAAGAAGTCATCTCGCTGGTGCTGCCTGATGGTGAAAAAGAAAAGAACTGGGAAAGCCTGAACAAGATCTTTGATTTCCTGATGACGAACAAATGTGACCGAAAGACAACACTGGCAGCATTGGGTGGCGGTGTCATCGGGGATATGACCGGCTATGCGGCGGCAAGCTTCATGCGTGGTGTGCCTTTCGTTCAGGTGCCAACCACCCTGCTGTCTGAGGTGGACTCTTCTGTGGGTGGCAAGACCGGCATCAACCATCCGCTTGGCAAGAACATGATCGGCGCGTTCTATCAGCCAGAAGCGGTGATTGCAGATACCTCAACGCTGGGCACCCTGCCAGACAATGAGTTGTCTGCGGGTATGGCTGAGGTCATCAAGTATGGCTGTATTGTCGATCCTGAGTTCTTTGCATGGCTTGAGAAGAATACCGACAAGCTGCTTGCCCGTGACCACAATGCGCTGGCTTATGCCATCAGGCGCTCCTGCGAGATCAAGGCGGATGTCGTCCGTCAGGATGAGAAGGAAAGCACTGGTCTGCGTGCGATCCTGAATTTCGGTCATACCTTTGCACATGCGATTGAAGCTGGCATGGGTTACGGTGCATGGCTGCACGGTGAGGCTGTCGGCTGTGGCATGGTCATGGCAGCGGATCTTTCCCGCAGGATGGGATGGCTGGACCAGGAAACGGTTGACCGTATCCAAGCATTGGTGAAAAAGGCGAATCTGCCAGAAACCGCACCCGATATGGCAAATGCCCAGTGGGTTGACCTGATGCGTGTGGACAAGAAGAATGTGGGCGGTGAAATCCAGTTCGTTCTGCTGAAGAAACTGGGCGAAACGGTGATCACCAAAGTACCGCAGGAACTGCTCTTTGAGACACTGGATGCCTGCAAGAAAGCCTGACTGAAAGAAGGAGACGGTGATGGGAGTCAAGGAAACCGCTTTATATGCCTGCAACGCTGAGACATCCCGTGGCCGTCATCACGATGAGCCATCCGATCCTGCCCGTTCGCCTTACCAGCGTGACCGCGACAGGATCATCCACTGCGGAGCTTTCCGCAGACTGGAATACAAGACACAGGTCTTCATCAACCATGAGGGAGACCTGTTCCGCACCCGCCTGACCCATACGATTGAGGTCGCCCAGATTGCGCGGTCTGTTGCCAGACGGCTGAAACTGGATGAAGACCTGACCGAGGCGGTTTCCCTTGCCCATGACCTTGGGCACACCCCTTTCGGACACGCTGGGCAGGATGCCCTGAACACCTGTATGAAAGACTACGGGGGATTCGAGCACAATATCCAGAGCCTGAGACTGGTTGACCTGCTGGAAGAACGGTATGGTCCGTTCAACGGGCTGAACCTGACCTTTGAGACCCGCGAGGGGATTCTCAAACACTGTTCGCTCGAGATGGCGGCAAAACTGGGCGATGTCGGGGAGCGTTTCTTCAAAGACCAGCGCCCTTCCCTGGAAGCACAGATTGCCAATGTGGCGGATGAGATCGCCTATAACAACCATGATGTGGATGATGGTCTCCGCTCGGGACTGCTGACATTGAAGCAGTTGGAAGAGGTCGACCTTTTCGCAAAGTACTGGCATCAGGTGCATCAGCTGATGCCTGACATTCCAGAGCGCCGGGCTGTGCATGAGACTGTCCGCAGAATGATTGGCGGACTGATTGAGGACCTGTCTTCAACCTCATTGAAGCGGATTCAGGATTCAAACCCTAAATCTGTGGAAGATGTCCGCAATTTGCCGACGTTGATTGCATTTTCAGACGAGATGGCGACAGATGCGGCAAATCTCAAGTCATTCCTGTTCAAGCATCTTTACCGTCATTATCTGGTGAACCGCAACACAAGCAAGGCACGGCGTATTGTGAAAGAGCTGTTTGCGATCTTCATGGCAGAACCGCAGCTGCTTGCCGATGAGTTCAGGGTACCCGATGGCTCTGACCGTCGGCGCGCAAGACGGGTAGCAGACTATATCGCCGGTATGACCGACCGCTATGCAATGCGCCAGTACCGTGCTCTGTTTGAAATCGAGGATGTCTGATTTCAGGAAAGTGTCGGCTGGACGGTGCTGACAACGATATCCGCACTGCCTTCTGCCAGTTTGACAGAGACTGGTTTCTTGACCGGGATAGCTGATGGTGAACGGATGATCCTGCCCTGTTCATCCTGCATGATGGCGTATCCCCTATCCAATATCCGCTGCGGATTGAGCAGCTCAAGCTGCGAGGACAGCGAAACGGTCGACTGACGTTTCCCGACCATGAGGGTGTTCATGGCAGAGACCAGACGCTCCGCCTGATTTTTCAGGTGCGCTCTCGGTTGCTGGATATCAGGCTGACAGGCTGAGAGGCGCATTGCCAGCTGAGAGAGCCAGTGGCTCGATGCCATCATTTTCTGCTGATGGCTGTTCGTATGGCGGGTGGACAGGTTATCCAATCTCATACGTTCCCGCTGGATATGGGCAGAGGGGCTGACCAGACGGTGCGAGAGCATATCGGTATGCTGCATGGCGTCCTGCAGTTTGCGGTTGACTGACCGCCCCATTCTGATGGCAAGGTCTTCCAGTTGGTCGAGCAGTTCTTCCCGGCTTTCAGAAACCATTTCTGCCGCCCCTGTCGGTGTCGGCGCACGGACATCTGCGACAAAATCGGCAATGGTGGAGTCGGTCTCGTGCCCGACCCCTGAGATGACGGGAATCTGGCAGGCGGCGATTGCCCTGGCGACAGGTTCTTCGTTGAAGCTCCAGAGATCTTCAAGACTGCCACCACCCCGGCAGACGATGAGGGCATCACATTCTGCCCGCTCAGAAGCAACGGCGATTGACTGGACGATTTTCTCAGCGGCATCTGCGCCCTGCACAGGGGCTGGATACAGGATGATGTTGATGTGTGGTGCCCTTCTGGCAAGGGTTGTCATGACATCGTGCAGGGCTGCCGCCTGCGGACTGGTCACAACACCAACGGTCTTAACGAATGATGGCAGGGGCTGTTTGCGCTCCCTGTCGAAAAGTCCTTCAGCTTCAAGCCTTGCTTTCAGTTTGAGGAAGGCTTCATAAAGGTTGCCTGCCCCGGCATGGCGGATAGCCTCGACATTGAGCTGGAATTCGCCTCTTGCCATGTACATAGACAGGGTCGCCCGCACTTCAATGCGGTCACCGATTCTTGGGGTGAATGATGCGAGTCGGGCACGCCCACGGAACATGACGGCGCGGATCTGTGAGCCGTTGTCTTTGAGGGTGAAATACCAATGTCCTGATGCGGCACTGGTGAAGCTGGCGACTTCGCCCGATACCCAGAGCAGGGGAAAACAGGTCTCAAGCAGATGGGAGACTGTCTGGTTCAGTTCACTGACAGTGATGACGCTCCTGTTGGCAACAGCAGATGACAGGATGGATGGGCGGGTTATATCGGTGAAATCGTCCACAGGTATGCGATGTCAGGCTGTTGGAAAACGCCTTACTGTTTTTTCTTGTCGCCTTTGACGGTGCCGTACCATTCTGGATAGAAGCGCAGGACTGCTGGACCTTTGGAATCCATGCAGTGGCACAGGTCCATGTTGAATGGGCGTTCGTCTTCTTTCTGGAATGCGGCTTTGATGCGGGCTTCTTCTTCACCGAAGACGAAAACCTGCATAGCAACCGACGGAATCGCCTCTGCGATCTCATTCATGTGGGTACAGCCATCCATGCCACCGAAGCGTTCGTGGATGCCATGACGGAAGTGGTGCAGGATGTTCAGGCCGACCAGCCGGGAATAGCGGGAATGGATACGTTCGCAGAAGCCTTCAAATGGGACTTCGTCGAATGCGATATGCGCATCGATGACTGTGCCCTGTGGGTTGATGGTCAGACGCATCCACATATCGTGCAGTGGCCGTTTTGCAGGAATCACAACCTTGGACAGCAGGAGCTCGTGGGTCTTGATGTCTGTGAATCGTGCATCAATATCCCAGAAACCATCCTCACGGAGGAAAAACTGAACTTTGATTGTACGGGTATGCTTCAACACCCGAGGGGTTGTGGCTAGTGGCAACGGCATAGTGGCAGTACAAAAGATATGGGGTTACAAACAGATGTCCAAACAACATTCACTAGGACTGCTCGGTCATTATAGCAAAAACCCTATGCTTTAGCCGAAAACGGGACTGTCGCATTTTTCGACTTTTCTTTTAAAAAAAATACTTTTTTTCTGAATACCTGTTATTATATACAGCCAGTGAAATTGATAATATGTGCTGTTCATTACTTGAAAGGCTCTCATGGACAATAACAAATCTGCTTCTCAGGAAGAAAAACGCAAAGCTCTGTCTGCCGCACTTGCGCAGATTGAAAAACAGTTCGGCAAGGGATCCGTCATGCGCATGGCTCCCGGAGTTGTTGTGGAGAAGGTGCCTGTTGTCTCAACCGGTTCCCTGGGTCTGGATATCGCCCTTGGTGTTGGCGGCCTGCCTCGCGGACGCGTTGTTGAAATCTATGGTCCTGAATCTTCCGGTAAGACAACCCTGACCCTGCAGGCGATTGCTGAGATGCAGAAACAGGGCGGTACCTGCGCATTTATCGATGCAGAACACGCACTGGATGTCAGCTATGCCCAGAAACTGGGGGTCCGACTGGATGAGATGCTGATCTCCCAGCCAGATACCGGTGAACAGGCACTGGAAATCACCGACGCGCTGGTCCGCTCCGGTGGTGTTGATCTGGTGGTCATCGACTCGGTCGCAGCACTGACTCCAAAAGCAGAAATCGAAGGCGATATGGGTGACTCCCTGCCAGGTCTGCAGGCACGCCTGATGTCCCAGGCGCTGCGCAAACTGACAGCGACCATCCAGAAGACCAATACTACTGTGATTTTCATCAACCAGATCCGTATGAAGATCGGTGTGATGTTCGGCAGCCCAGAAACCACAACCGGTGGTAATGCACTGAAGTTCTACTCTTCTGTCCGTCTGGATATCCGCCGCACCGGCTCCATCAAACAGGGTGACACCATCATTGGTAACGAAACCCGGGTCAAGGTTGTGAAGAACAAGATGGCGCCTCCATTCAAGGAAGCGACTTTCGATATCCTGTACGGTGAAGGTACCTCCCGTGAAGGTGAAATCATCGATCTGGGTGTCGACACCAAGGTTGTTGAGAAATCCGGCTCCTGGTACAGCTACAACGGTGAACGTCTGGGGCAGGGCAAGGACAATGTCCGCAACTACCTGAAAGACAACCCTGCACTTGCCCGTGAAATCGAGAACAAGGTCCGTGTTGCCAAGGGTATCGATGAGATGCCTGCTGTTGAGGCTGAAGACGCTGAGGCATAACCTGATGTGCCTGAAGGAATCCGTTTCTGAAAGTTGTCCATGAAGCAGAAACCATCCCTGAAGGCACGTGCCTTACGCTTTCTGGCATCCCGTGAACACAGTGCACGGGAGCTTGCCGCCAAGCTGAGACCCTATGTTGAGGATGGGGATGACATCGAGGCTTTGATGGCATGGCTGCAGGAGAAGGGTTTTCTCTCTGAGGAGCGGTTCGCAGAAGCCTTTGCCAGACGCAAGGCTTCACGCTATGGCAGCCGCCGTATCCTGTATGAACTGCAGGACCATCATCTGGCAGGCTCTGTCATCAAAGACATTACCGAGACACTGAAAGAGACGGAACTGCAGCGGGCTTTCACACTCTGGGAACGGAAGTTCGGGAAACCACCTGAAACCCTGCCTGAAAAAGCCAAGCAGATACGATTCCTGCAGCAGCGGGGATTCCCTGGCAATATCATCCGTCAGGTCATCAAGGGCGACCTGCCTGATTTTGAGGATGAGTAAACATCACAACCACACATAGCAAAACAGCCTGCCGAATCAATCTGGCAGGCTGTTCTGTTTTCAGAAACCGTGTCACTCAAATGAGTTGCTGGTGATGTTCCGCTTGTATGCCCACCACAGCAGGATGAGACCGATGATGATCATCGGGATAGAGAGCATCTGCCCTGCAGAGATAGGACCGACTTCATAGTCTGGAGTACGGAAGTATTCGGTGAAGAAGCGGGCACCGCCTGCCAGAATCATGTAAAGCCCCGAGACTGCGCCACGTGGACGTTCTTTCCATGCATAGACCCAGATGATGATGAAGACCAATACCCCATCGACCAGCATCTGATAGAGCGGAGATGGGTGACGAGGAAGCATGTCAACATTCGGCCAGATCATTGCCCAAGGCAGGTCAGGTGATGCAACACGCCCCGGCAGTTCAGCATTGATGAAGTTCCCCAAGCGGCCAGCAATGTAGCCGACAATCACGCATGGGCAACCAAAGTCGATGACATCGAGGAAGTTGCGTTTCTTCTTCCTTGCCCAGAGCCATGCGGCAATCAGTGTACCGATGAAGCCACCGTGATATGACATACCGCCTTTCCAGACCTCGAATATCTCGATGGGGTGATTCATGTAATACACAGGACCATAG
>CAZHQM010000010.1:0-23675 GCA_964534155.1 uncultured Oxalobacter sp. | reverse complement strand
GCCGACACTTGCCATAATGCCCTGGCGTTTCAGGGTATCAACCAGGAACGCCCGGTTCATTTCGAAATTACCCACAGAACAACTCATCTCTCAATCCTCTCAAAGTCAAGATGCCGATATGGTTTGAATAAGGCATCTTCAAAATTCAAAAGTCAGAAACCTGAGAACCGCATGCCATGCATGCCGTCCATCCAATACAAAACCGTTCAATTTTACCCCAACATCATCACAAAAGCATACAAAGCAACGCTAACCATCATAAAATAACGTTCTTCTGACATTATTGGAGTTTTCATTATGTTTAGAGCAACCAAACAGCTGAATGACCGGATTGCAGAAAATGTTGCGGCGATCCGAAATGAAGGGCAGATTCACTCGTCTGACAGTATCGAATGGCGAAAGATTGGTTTTGATATCGACCGTCTCATCGGTATGAATCCTGCGCAGGGATGGTTTCTCAGAGGGGCATGGCATGCCTTGAACGGTAATCTTGATGGTGTTACCCAGAGCTTTGGCAATCTCTACCGTCTGACCCAGAAGGCAGAAGTCCTGTTGGATGTCATCGCCACCTATGCAAGCGTTGGTTGCCTGAAGCCGGCTCTCCCTGTTTACAACTATGCGGCTGACCCAGTCCGCGGTGTGTTCAAAGACGCTCTGCCACTGGCAGTGTCCATGGGCGCTATCCGCAAGACCGCAGAGTACATCGACAGGGCAGGCGATATCGATCTGACAGAACATGAAGCCCTCATCGGCAAGATCCGTGCGGCTGCGGGTATCCTTGAGAAACACAGCGTTACCGACAAGATGCTGTCAGACCATATGGATCTTGCCGGTCATGTCATCCGTGAGGCAAAGCGCTTCCAGACCCTGCCAAATCTCCATATGCAGGCAGAAAATCCTGAAAGCATCCTCATCGAATACATTGTGGATGGCGATAAGGAAGAAGCCACAGCCCTCAATCAGGCACTGACTGAAAAAGAAAAAGCGGCAGGCATCGCTGCCACCCCAGCTTACAGCATCGTATTCTCTGCTGGTAAATAACACGCCTCTGCAAGCAGGCATAAAAAAACAGCACAGGTTCAATCCTGTGCTGTTTCTGTCTTGCGATGGTTATTCTGCGTCTTCGAAATCCAATCCCAGTTGGGTACACAGCTCTGGGTTGAATGTTTCCCACGAAAGCTCAGCACCTTCAGACTTATAAGTTGCACGGGTCTGTTTCATGCTATCGACAAGTTCACTCAACCTGACACTTGGACCATATTCCAGCAATATCCAGCCTTTGTCATTTGTCGCATGGCAGTACCCGATACCGCCAGCCACACCGATGCGGGTGACGAATGTGATGTCATAAGCCTTGTAAACCGCTTTGCCGACATACAGGTCTGTCTTGTTCCATGCACTGAAAACCGCATCGGCCAGTGCTTCATTTCCCTCGATTTTCTGCATCTCAAAGCGTGGACGGCTGTAAGCCGCAATCACATCCTCACGTCTTACCTCAGGTGCATTCTGGGTATTCTTCATGAACACTGCAACAGGAGACAGCTGAGGATGTCCTGCAATATTGTTGTACATCAAAGCACGGGACTGGTTCACCAGACAGCGCAGACCTGATGCCTCACAGATACGCACCCAACGGCAGAAAGTCTCAGCCAAAGGCCAAGCGTCCTGCGAGATATAAACCCCATCATCCCCCAACAGGGATGCAATCAGCTTCAGTTCGTCCTGAGACTGCTGAGGCTCATCACGGTCGGCAGGATCAATCACACCTGCCTTGAACACATCCAGATTCAGCTTCTCGGCAAACACATTGGATGAAATCACGAAATCCACATGATCCAGACCATTGCCCTTGATGAAACTCTCCAGTGTGCCGGTGAAAGTGCCGACATTCGTCAGCTTCAGGCCAATCGCGCGGGAATCGGTTACCAGCGTTGCATCCTCACTGATATCAATCCCGATGACTCTGGCATCAGGGAACATCTTTGCGATAAAACAGGTCAGCAGACCACTGCCACAGCCTAGGTCGATAACCGTCTTGCCAGAGAAATCATAGCGGTTGAACAGCCATTCACAGAAAGCCCCAAGGCGGTCGGTATCCATCTGGCCAATCACCATGTTGGAGAATTCCAGTGAAGAATAGACGATGGTGTTCGGATCCACCAGCAGGGTTTCACCATTTGCCAGTGCCTGTGTCTGCTCGATATAGCGTCTGCCGATATCCTTGAACTTAGAGACGAGTTTTTTCTCAAAAACCTCCAGTTTCACAGGTTTTGCCACGCCATGGCTCACACAGAACTGAGCGAACATCTGTTTCACTGGACGGGTTTGTTTCTTAGGGCTGTTCTTCATAGGTCGGTCCACCATTCAGCAGAAAGCATGACCATCATCTGGCCAGCTGGTTTCATCAGATTCAAAGCCCCACATGATAACAGGCTTCGCCAAAAACAGAAACGCACGGTGTTTTGCATCAACCGTGCGTCTGAATGTTTAGATAATTTCAACTCAAGGCGCAGGACACATCCGTCTCAGGATGATGTTTTTCACCTGCTGTGAGTAGCGGACCATCGCAACAGCCTCGGCTGTCGAGGCATTCTGCGCCATTTCCTGCTGATTGCCATCCATCAGGTGCATTTCAAGAACCTTTGCCTTGCGGGCAGGGCAGTCCACCTGAAAGACTGCTTCAATCGTATCCAGTTTCCCTGAATGTTCAGGGGCAGAGAAGATGAACCATGCTGAGTTCGGAGCATCGGGCAGCACCTTCCTGCTCTGGAAGACAATGCCACCATCGTATTCAGCAAAAGGCTGGCAGGGCGGGCACACTGATTCATGTGTTCCCGCGAGCGCAGAGCCTGCCATCAACAGGGCAGATGCCAGAACAGATAACCGCTTCATCATTCAGCTCACTGGCAGATCAGGGTCAGGAACTTGCCGTAGATGGTGCCGATCGGTGCTTTTTCGGTGATGATCTGGTCTTCAGGGAAAGGATGTGTCTGACCGATAGAACCATCAGGAGCGATATCGACACCTGCAACCATGGAGACAGTCTGTTTTTCGCAGTCTGCCTTGTACAGGATGGCAGAATCAGTGCCTTTTTCTTTGTTGATGGCACGGACATTCATGCCGATTTTCTGCAATACACCAGAATTTGGCAGGGGTTTCTGCAGATACAGCCCATGATTCTCATCACCCGCCAGTTGGGACCAGCCAGTCAGTTCACCCGCAGAAGCGGCAGAACAGGCAAAAGCCGCCAATCCAAACAGCGCAACAGTCAAAGTCTTTTTCATATTCATCCTCTCTCGATAAAAATCAGAAAACCTGCGGATTACGTCCGCACATCATCTCACGGATTTTTCCATACACCGTACCATCTGGTGCATCCCATGTAAACTGCCTCATTGGGGGCATTACCAGTGCATCTTTGACCGGTTCCTCCGGATCCATATCCATTCCGCCAATCACATACAGCTGTTTTTCCTGACAGCCTGCCTTGACAAGCATACTCACCATATCCGAGTCATTCTGCTTGCTCTTGATCCGCATCCCAATACCATCGGCTTTCATCTGCATCTGGTTCACAGGACCTGCCACATAAACTGCCATGGCATCGTTTTCCATGATCAACCGCCAGCCATCATCCTCAGCCTGTGCTTGTCCGCAGGACAGTGAAGCAGCAATCAGCACAGCTGAAACCAGTCTCTTCATCCTACACCCCGCTCAACAGCCGAACAGGTAGAAACCGGCTTATTCACCACACAGCGTTTTCAGGATGGTGCCATAGTTACTGTTTGGATCAGACGCATCCAGTACAGTATCCTTGCTTGCTGGAATCAGGGTGAAATTGTGGACTTCAGCGCCATCTTTCTTGATTTCACCGCCAGCAGTGATATAGAGCTTTTTCTCCTCACAGCCAGGGCGAATCTGGAATGCAATATCATCAGTGTCTTTCTTCTCTTTTACACGGAGAATCAGGCCATCTTTTTTCAGCTCTTCCTGCCCCGCAATCGGACCGAGAATATAAACCGTGTTTTCGGCATCATCTGAAATCTCTTCCCATTTTTCATTTTCGCCGAGTTTCAGCACCGTATCATCAGCACTTGCCGCATTGTTGGCATATGCCATACCCCCGAACAGTGTGGATGCGATAAAAGCAGACAGAATCAGTTTTTTCATGAGGGGCTCCTTCAAAACGGAAAAGGTAATAATCAGATTCTACCTGATTCAAAAGGGGCGGGAGCAGATTGAATTGTTACAGGGAATGATATGTGTCAGGCAGTTTATTCATCGCTGTCAAACCAGTCAGTGACAGAGTGGAACATACCCATGAAAAAGCCGTCTTTCGCACGGGCCTGTTTCTTCTTGACCCGGGCATCATAGGTCTTCTTGCGCTTCGCCCAGCGCTCAGCCGCTTCAGCCTGTTTTTCTTCAGGCGTTTTCAGTACTTCATCCTTGGTGTCAGCACTCTCGTCGACCTGTGCTTCTGGAACTGGCTTTTCTCCGGCTTCGGTGGTTACTGCCTGTTCGGTTGGCTGAGGCTTTTCAACCAGCATTGGTGCTGTGCGCTGTCCTGTGGCATGAGGGCTCAGCCTGATGGACATCGGCTCATTGCCACGCAGGATCTCGAACTGCATTTCTTTCCCCGCGGTTGCATAACTTCTGGCAATTGTGCGGAAATGGCGTTCATTCTCAATCACGATGCCATTCACACTGTACAGGATGTCGCCTTTCTTCAGGTTCGCATCAAAACCTGGGGAATCGTAGAAAACCCGCTTGACTGCTACACCGCGGTTGAACCCAAGCCGACGCTTCTGGTCAGATGTCAGCGATTGAGTGTCCAGACCCAGAGTTGGCTGTTTATTGCTTCGGACGAGGAAAGTTGCAGATTGGTTGAAACGCTGCTTGTTATAGGAAACGGGCAGGTAGCTGATGCCCCAGAACGGCTCGCTCTTTTTCTCGCCATCCTGCTCAGTCTGTTCGGAGGATGGCTCTGGAGCTGTGCGGTTCTTACGATGGGTTGTCTGCTCAGAAAGCGCTTTTGCCTGCTCTTCGGTCATTGCCTGTGGTGCAAAGCCTGTTACCTTGCCTGCCAGCTTGGCGGTATAGAGCACATGGGTTGCCCCGACATCCTTTGCCTGCTCTGCCAGTTCTTCAGCACTTACCATTGGTGCGTTGAACGACGAGGTTCCAATCACCACAAAACCATGGGACAGGGCTTCTTCCAGCTCGGCTTTTGTATCGCCGGTTGAGGCAGTCAGCTGAGGTGTACCATCTTCTGGCAGATACCGTAGATTGCGTTTCTCATACTCAGGAATCTGCTCTGCCTTGTAGTAGTCATGATAGGGATTCGTTGCACAGCCACCCAGCATCGCCACCAGAACGGCGGATGCAGTCAGCAGGGCAGAACGAGGCAGTTTCGAGCGCATGACAACAGGCAGAAAGATTAAGAAAATCAACACTCGGATACGCAGGTATCCAGATTATTGGAACATTGTAGCAGAGCTTTATGACATTGGATTGATAGAAGGACAACCCAAAAGGCTATTTGACCCGCAGATGGAAAGCCGATGCAATCGCATCACCGCATTTCCCGCCTGATACATCAAGCGGCTTACTGTCGAGGCACAGTATACGGTGCGTCTGTTTGTCGCGGGAACCATAAGCCAGTGTGATGAACACACCTTTCTGGCTTTTCACCGGAGCAACCTGCCAGTTGAACAGTGCGACAGTACGCCCATTCTCTTCAACCAGACGTTGGGAGGCAGAAAGACCTTTTTCCAAATCACTGGCAGACATTCCCTGAAGCACCTCCTGCTGACTCAGGAACTGTGCAATCGGTCCTCTGAATTGCTTTTCCAGTTTGGGCAGATTGGCTGCTGTCACAGGTGTTCCAGCATCAGGACCACTTCGGGTAATCACCTGTACTCCCACAGGGGCAGACAGTTTGTGGGCAATCGCATCCTGTCGGCTTGTCCACATCCGAAGCACTGCCAGCACACACAGGATCATCACCACCAACGCCGCAATTTTCATCGTGCGGCTCATGCCGGCTCCCTGTTTCAGCTTCTGCATCGCAGATGATGCACTGGGAGGACGGGGAGGTTTCTGATCCAGCAGGGGCGAACGTCTGCCAGAGCGCATGGAACTGCGCCCGACGCCATCTTTTGGAGAATCACCCTCTGCCATGGATAGAAATCAGGAAATCAGATACGGACGTGGAAGACCTTTTCGATCTCATCCGCACAGGCTCCCTTGGTGAGGGAAACCGGATAACGGTAATAGCAGGCAACCCGTTTCAGCTGATTGCCGACATAACCGTAAATCAGCATGCCGTGGCTCACGGTATCCACACGCACGGCAGGATAACGGTAACGGAACAATGCAAGGCGGCGTCCTGCAACAGGAATCACAAAAGTATCTACCTCAAGGCGTTTGGTCAGCGTTTCCATTGCGTTCTGCATCGGTGTCTTTTCTGCAGGGATGGAGGCTGGGGCAGGTTCAGAGCCACTGGCGGTTTTCTGGGCAGCATCTGCGGGTTTCGCCTCAACAGCAGGGGAGGCCGCAGGTTTATCCGCAGGAACACCATTTGCCAGAGCCATTTCCTCAGCAACCTGCGGAATCATCTTCTTGCCCATCTTCCTCAGGTCATGCTGAGACAGTTCCCCTGGGTGGGAAACATTGTTCACATCCATGGTGGAAACAGCCATTTCCCGCTTTGGTTCACCCCCTCGGTTCCGCAACCAGTCACCGACAAAATGACGTGCGGCAAACCCGATGACGATAATCACCAGTACAACCGCTGCGACAATCAGGCGTTTTTTCTGTTTTTCCTTGTGAGACTGCTCCATCCGTTCTGGCATCGAAACTTCCTTGAAATGTGAACTTTTAAATGAAAATTACCGCTATTCTAAACGAAAAATGTGACGGTTATTTAACCTGACCGTGAAGATGTATCAAGGTTCCTCATGCAGTTCATAATTTGAGAGAACATGCTCTGTCAGCCGCTTGTTATAAGCGATTCGTATCACATTGACAGTCGCCTTTTCATGATTCACATGAAAGAACACATTGTAATTATCAATACGCATGATACGGACCTCACGGCTGAACCAAGGCTCATCTCTGCATCGGGAATAGCGTTCAGGCATCTGATTCAGCCGCTGAATGCCTTTTTCAAGCCGTTGATATTGCTGTTCAGCAGTTTGCGGAGCTAAAAGATGAAAGGCAATGTAAAGGTAAATTTCTTTTAAATCTTCAAGGGCGTCTTCCGACAGCTCAACCGAGTAAAAAATCACAAGCCTAAATCCTTTCTGATTCTTGCAAATGCTTCTTCAGCAGGGATGGTTCTACCCTCCTGCACAGATTTCCACCCCTTTTCCAATTCAGCGTCAAACACTTCTTTGGACATATCTGTTGCATCGAAAATCCTAGAACTTGGCAAAGTCAGATCAAAAGGAACGCCTTTGCGGAGAATAATCTGCTTGTAGAACATATTGATTGCTGTCGAGGCAGATAGACCGAGCTGCTGAAGGATCTGTTCAGCCTGTGCTTTGATTTCGGGTTCAATGCGGACGGTAAGACTGGTTGTGCGGTTGGCCATGATATCTCTCTCAGAATAAACTGATTAAATTGTACAGCAAAATGCAGTACAGATTCATGGTTCGGAGAAAGAAATCACTCCGGCATCAGCGGATAATCTTTGGGCGCGACAAACTGTGACTGGCGCTTGTTGAAACGGAATTCGTAAGACTCTGTAGGCAGTTCCTTGCCTTCAAACTGGCGCTTCATCTTCACCGACAGGGCATAAAAACCGTCATATACCCTTGAACTGTCGAAGGACGGCACGCCATCAAAAACGGTGGCTTTGGAGCTGTCAGAAACAGCGCCACTGTCATCCGAATAGACCTGAATCTTGGCGATGTCTTTTACGATACCCAGCACAGGTGTATAAACCGTCACCCAACGCTCGGTATAGCCGTTTGCCGTATAACCTGAATCAAACATCCAGCCATAACGGTTCGGTCCCATCCGCATGAAATGTCCCTGTTTCGCCTCATCGGGATTCTCAATGTCCTTGCGGGGCAACTGTGCAATCAGCTGATAGTCCTGATCGGTTGAGCCGGTATAGACAAACATCCCGATCAGACTCGTCTGGTCTTGTGCTTGAGGTGTCTCGACAACTGTCTCAGCATCAGCATTCTGAGCATCTGCCTGACTGCTTTCGGTGGGCTTTTCCGCAGATTCTGGAGCAGGGGCGTCCTGTGAATCTGCAGAGGGAGGAGGAATCACCTCAACAGGAGGCAATCCTTCTTCGTTGGCTGTGTCGGCTGTTGCCGCCCGTTGGGAACTGGCAGACTTTTTCGCAGTCGCAGAAACTGCCTTCATCTGTTTCAGGATGCCTGCCGTATCATCCTGCTGTGGCGATGGTCCATCTATCTCATGCCCCGTCACCAAAAGAAAAGAGACAGGAATGCCTTGCACCTTCACTGTCTCTACCGCCATCGGCTTCATGCAATAGCGGTTTGTCATCTGACCGCCCGTTGTCTCCCAGCAATCAAGCGCTGGATTGTAATTTCCATATGCCTGATGCATCAGCATCTGCGGAACATCCAATCTCATCGCCACCGCAGGACTACAGAACCCCAGCAGCCCCAGCGTGGCGATTGAAAACAGCGTCTTTCTCATTGTCAGGTACAGCAGGCTGTCAGACAGCACTACGCAATCAGTTGGAAAGAGAATCTCCTGGTTTCACATTGTTCTTCTCGAACCAGCCTGCGTTCATTTCAAGCGCAAAGAAAATCGGACCGCCTGTGTTGCAATGGTTATCGGTTGTCATCGGCTTCATGGTTTCGATATTCACAATCTTGCCGGCACCGTCGATAAACGCCACATCCAGAGGAATCTTGGTATCTTTCATCCACATGCACAGCTTGGTCACAGGAGCAGGGTAAGTGAAAATCATCCCGTTATCCTCAGCCATCTTCTCAATACCCATCAGGCCACGGGCACGCTGTTCATCTGTTTCTGCAACCAGCAATGTCAGCTCCTTGCCACCCAGCTTCACTTTCGCCAGGGACATTTGAGATGCTTCTGCCTTTGCATCAGCCTTGGCTGGTGCCTTTTTAGCAGCGCCATCTGCAAATGCGGTGCCAGCTACCAGAGCCATCATGGCTGCAACCAACAGTTTTTTCATATTCATACTCCAACAAAAAATAAAGATATAACCATGCTAACAGACTGTCGCCAGACCTGCCTCAGGCAAATTGCAACAGACTGTAAGAATCAGTTGTTCTCAGGGTGCTCGTATTCAACCAATGGAGAATGCTTGACCAGACGGAACTTTCCATTCTCGAAAGAGAACAGGAACGAGCCAGCCCCATACTCGTTGACTTCCCCTGTCAGATACAGCAGTGTGCTGTCCTTCGAATAATCCATCCCCATTTCGGTGAAATGCCCAGCCTTGTCCATTGCATAATGCATCGTGACTGGTGCCGGTGCATTGTCATAGATCTTGCCCGACTTCACATCGACCATCGACAGCCCAAGGCAGCCTGTTCCACAGCCATACATCGCGATCGCATAATGCCCGGCGAAATTCGTGCCACCTTTCAATGCCTGACGCAGACGTGTCCGCATACTATGGCGCTTATCGGAAATATCATTCGCAGGCTTGCCGGTATAGACAGGTACCCGATATGCCGCCTTGTTCACGGATGGAAAGCGGTCAATCAATTTGGGAATCGGCTTTGTATAGGCATGAGGTGCCACAGCGCTATATTCAGCCGCTCCTGCTGAACAACCCAGAGCCAGTGATATCAAAGAAACAGCCATCAGTTTTTTCATCAGACACTCCTATCAGAAAATGCATAAACACATCATACAACTAGATACCCTCGTAATCATGCGATTTTTCCCACACCTCCATGCGGGATTCTTCATTGTCAAATGATTTCACTGTTGTGATGACAGGTTTCTTCGCAGTATTTTGCGTCTGTTCCGTTGGTTTAGTACACCTGCGAGGTCGGGATTGAGTTGCTTTTGCTGGCTTCTTTTCCTCAGGGCTCAGATTCGTCATATCAGGCACATGCGGATAATATGTTTTCAGTTCAAACGGCATTCCCCGCTGCAAAATCACCTGCTTGAAAAACATATTCACCGCGATTGAAGACGAAATCCCCAACTGCCTGAAAACAGCCTCAGCCTGCTCTTTCACATCAGGTTCAATACGGATATTCAAAGACGTTGTCTTGGTTGCCATCACGCAATTCCTTGTAAACAATGCAATCACAATGTAATGACAACGCTATCACAAAGTAATCGCACTGCCAACTAAAAGCCAACAAAAAAGGGCGCCCGAAAGCACCCTCATAAACACCACTGGCAGACCAGAAACTACATCAGTACCCCGGTCACCCAGATCTCAATCCCGATACCAATCAGGATTAACCCGCCAAACAGCTCCGCCTTCTCTGCAAACTGGGGAGCAAGCCTTTGCCCCAGTAAACCGAACCCCGTTCCAAACGTTGCCGGATTGCCCAGCTTCTTCCCAAGTCTCAGCCCAAACAGACAGATGCCAAAAGTCACCACCCCGATAATCAGTGAACACACCAGCGCATCCACCCAGCCATAATCAGAAATCGTGAACCCGACAGACAGCGCATCGATAGAAGCCGCACAGACTTGAGCCAGCAAGGCGCCAAAACTCAGCTGCTTGGTGTCATTCTCCTCATCCTCGTCGTCACCCCTCAGCACTCCCCATACCATACCGCCACCGATATACATCAGCAGAAGCAGGGCAATCCAAGGGATAAACGGCTCAATCGCATGCAGATACTGCACCGCCGTATGCACTACCACCCAGCCGATTAAAGGGACGCCCGTATGGAAAATACCAAACACACCGGCAATCATGCACATCCTGCCGGCACGCATATTCGATTCCCGCAGACCATTTGCCAGCGAAATCGAAAAAGCATCCATAGAAAGGGCAATGCCGAGGAGAACGCTATTGATAAAAAACATCACACAACTGCCGTATCAACAGACCGAAAAAATCCAAAAGGAACAGCAGTATACCCGTTTTATCAGAACCTTGTGGTAACCATTCTCATTACGCAGAAATCACTTGATTCCTACCCGCATCCGGTAACAGAACGAAGCTGTAAACGGCTCTGGATGCACACGGTGCAAAGTCTCTTTCAGGTGCTCGAACACCCCCTCGACCAGTTCAGGATGCATCCGTTTCACCGTCCGATACCCGCCGATACTCTCAGCCATCCGCACCATCCGGTCAGCTGTACAGGGCTCGTCATTCGCAAACACAATCTCCCGCACATAGCGGAAAACACCGCTCTTCTGGATATTCTCCAGATGCTTCGACTTCTCAAAACGGTTGAAACTCGCCCGCACATCCGCATAATCCCGCTCGATCCGTGCCACCGTATTCCACAGATCTCGAAAAGCCTCCTCAGCCTCCCAATGCATCACACAAGGCCAGTCATAAGTCACTGCGGCAAACACACCACCCGGTTTCAGTACACGGTCAACCTCAGCCAGAGTCGAGACAGGCTCCATCCAATGAAACGCTTGGAAGCACAGCACAGCATCAGCGCAGCCATCTGGCAACGGCATCGCATTCCCATAGCCATTCAGGAAGCGTGCATTACCCGAAGACTTCCTGCGGGCAACAGCCAGCATGTCCTCACTTGGATCGATTCCTACCAGCTCACGGCAGCGTCCCTCCCAGATACGCGAAGACAACCCGGTTCCGCACCCAAGATCCACAACCAGCCCGGGCGAGCGCCCCAGATAACGCATCACCACATCCACAGGAAAGAGCGGGGCAGTAGGGCGTGCCTCCTCATACGCATCCGCAAAGCCGCTGAACCGTGCTGCGTTCTTGCTCAGATCCATCGCATCCCTCTGTTGTATAAAACCAAATTGAAACATATCAGAAAGAACTAAATATTATCATCAACTAAATGGTATGAAACTTGCCTGAAAAAGCTGATAAACTGACACAGACAGGGTGCTCTGCACCAAATTGAAACACGATGAAAGGAAGGGAAACGGAAATGAGCAACAATCTAGACGATTTTGAAGATTTCGATGCATTTGGTGACTTCGCTGGCGAAATCGAAACTACCCCGGAAGGTAAGCAGCTGCCTCGCATGAAACTCTACAGCGGTGGTCATCTCGACTTCACCAATATGCAGCCTAAAGACTTCAACCCACTCGATATTGCGCACTCCCTGTCTTACCTGCCACGCTTCAACGGTCATACCAATGCATTCTTCAGTGAAGCACAGCATGCGCTCCTCGTCTCCGACATCCTGCCTGTAGAGCTCTCCTTCAATGGTCTGCTCGTCAATGCATCCAAGGCATATGTCGGTTCATCTCCAATCTTCCGTATGCTCGAAGAATCCATGAGCATCCGTAACAAAGTTGACGATGCCATCTGTGATGCATTCAACCTGCCTCATATGAATGAAGCAGTCCAGGCGGCGAACAACCTCGCAACTGCGATTGAAATGCGCGACCTCATGGGCTTTGCTCCAAAAGGTATCGACATTCCGAACCTGCCATATTTCCAGAAAAAGCTTGTTCCAATGTCTCTCGAAGAATCCAAGGAAAAATACCTCGAACGCTTCAAAGGTTTCCTCACCAAAGATCCTGCGCTCCTCAGTGAACTCGCACGTATCTTCAATGAAATCTGGGCAAAATAAGCAGGCCTGAAGCGAATGAAACAGTAAAACCCCGAGCAAACTACTCGGGGTTTTTTTCGTGGAGTGGTGTAATCTTTATATCATCCAACAGATTTTCGGCTTTACCATCATGTCATAGTCATCAGTTAGGTTTCTTTACATAACACTAAAACAACACTTGAATAATAATGCAAATGATAACTATTCTCATTTGCATTTAGTGGGCGTATAGTCACAGTGCGCGCGCAATCTTTATTTTTTGATTTTGATTGTGTTATGAAAAAGAAAATACTCATGACTGCCATGCTCGGCCTGGCAGGGGGGGGCGTCGCTTACGCTCAAACCAATGTTCAGATTTACGGCACGGTAGATACCGGCTACGTCAAAGAAACCGGCTCAGATGTCCGTATGGATGAAAATGCCACCAACCTGATTGGCTTTCAGGGAACGGAAGATCTCGGTGGCGGATACAAGGCAACTTTCCAGCTCGAAAAACAGTTCAGCCTGAATGACGGCACCAACAAGCATTCAGACGATACCGTCAACACCCATGACTCCCTTGCCAAGGCAAATGGTTCCCGTTCAGACAATATCGATTGGGTTGGCGCTGCCAATGTCGGTATAGAAGGTCCTTTCGGGCAGGTCCGTCTGGGGCGTGTCAATGAAATGTCCGTTGAATACTTCACTGAAATCGACCCATTCGAGCAGGGCACCACAGGTTCATCACTGGCACAGTACAACCTGACCCGTTCTGAACAGGTCAGCAATACCCTCCGTTATGACTCACCAGACTGGGATGGTTTCTCATTCGGTCTGACCTATACCTTGGGTGGGGACAAACATGCCAGAGACGATGCAGGCAAGAAGAATTCCAATGTGAAGAATGATGGTTTCGGTGCATCCCTGCGTTATGACAACAACGACCTGTTCCTGACCGCAAACTTCACCCGGGTTGCAGACTCTAAGAAATCCTTTGTCTGGAATGCTGGTGGCGCCTATACCATCAATGATTTCAGGATTTCCCTCGGTTATCAGGCAAGCCAGATCAAAGACATCAGTGCCTATTACGAAGGAGTTGATGATCTCTCAGGTCCTATCTTCGATTACATGAAAGGCCTGAAACAGCAGGAATGGGAAATCGGTCTGTCCTATGAATTCGGGGCAAGTACCGTCAAATTTGCCTATAACCGTGCCCTTGTCGATGCTGGCACCAATGCTGAATACAAAGGTGGCAACGTCAACAAATATGCACTGGGTTATACCTATGACTTCTCCAAACGTACCCAGTTCTATGGTGTTGTTTCCTATACAGACAGCAGCAATGAGGATGTCGGCGCCATCTATAACAACAACGGCGCGGCATCAGATTCAGTTACCGGTGTCCAGTTTGGTATCACCCATAACTTTTAATCAACAGCCCCCTCATCCGAGGGGGCAAAGGAAATCTCCGCTATGAAAACACTGAAAGAAGCGGCTGTTGGCGAAACTGTTGTCGTCAAGCGGCTGCACGGCGAAGGACCAACACGTCGACGCCTGATGGATATGGGCATTGTCAAAGGCATATCCATCAAGGTCGTGAAAATTGCGCCGTTGGGTGATCCCATCGAGGTATCCGTCTTGGACTATGGGCTTTCCTTCAGGCAGGCCGACGCAGCCCTGATTGAGATCGTTGAATAACAGAACTTGAAGCAGACATAAATCATGAGTATCCGTATAGCGCTAGCAGGGAATCCCAACTGTGGGAAAACAACCCTCTTCAATGCATTGACTGGGCTTCGTCAGTCAGTAGGGAACTGGCCTGGCGTGACAGTCGAGAAAAAAGAAGGACGCCTGAAAGGTCATTCAGATATTCTCGTCACAGACCTGCCCGGCATCTACTCCCTGTCACCATATTCTCCTGAAGAAATTGTTGCCCGTACCTATCTGATCGAGGAAAAGCCGGAAGTCATCCTCAATATCGTCGATGGCACCAATCTCAAACGAAACCTCTATCTGACAACCCAGCTCATTGAGCTTGGAATCCCTGTCGTCGTTGCAGTCAACATGCTCGACCTTCTCCAGAAAAACGGAGATGTCCTGGACACAGACTCCCTGTCAGAGCGGTTGGGCTGTCCTGTCGTCGCGATATCTGCACTCGAAGAAATCGGGATAGACGAGGTTGTCACCAAGACACTCTATGCCGCGGGCAGCAAACCGAAATTCGCCCGCCACCATTACAGTGGATCACTCGAACATGCACTCGCTCACATCGAAGAAGCTGTCCTGCATGACCAGCAAGAAAACATCCAGCACTGGTACGCCATCCGCCTGTTCGAGCGCGACCGCAAGATAGCAGACAGACTCGGGCTCACAGAAGAGCAGCTGGCACATATCGAAAAAGACATCGCGGAATGTGAAGAAGAACTGGACAATGACAGTGAAAGCATCATGTCCATGGAACGCTATGACTGGGTTGATGGCATCGTCAAGGCAAGTCTCCACGCAAAGCCGAAACAGGTCTCGACATCAGATAAGATCGACCGCATCGTCACAAACCGTTTCCTTGCACTCCCGATATTCGTGGCTGTCATCACAGGCATCTACTACATTGCCATGCATTCGCTGGGTGCTTTCCTCACCGACTGGACAAATGATGTCTTCTTCGGTGAGATGGTGCCAGAAGTGGTGGAAGGCTGGCTCGAAGGAGCAGACATCGAAGAATGGCTGGCAAGCCTCATCATGGATGGCATCGTCGGCGGTGTCGGGGCAGTCTTGGGGTTTGTTCCGCAGATTGTATTGCTCTTCCTCATGCTCGGCATCGTCGAATCCTGTGGCTACATGGCGCGCGTAGCGTTCATCCTCGACCGCATTTTCCACAAATTCGGACTCTCGGGTAAATCATTCATTCCACTGCTCATCAGCACGGGATGCGGCGTGCCAGGCGTCATGGCATCCCGCACCATTGAAAACGAAGCCGACCGCCGCATGACCATCATGACAACAACCTTCATGCCATGCAGCGCAAAACTGCCAATCATCGCCATGTTCGCAGGCGCCATCTTCGCAGACGCATGGTGGGTTGCCCCAGCCTCCTACTTTACCGGTATAGCATCCGTCATTGTCTCAGGCATCATCCTGAAGAAAACCCGCATCTTTGCGGGGGACCCTGCACCGTTTGTCATGGAGCTGCCACCATACCGTCTGCCACGCATCGGCGCACTTGCCCGCACAACATGGGAGCGAGGCGCCAGCTTCGTCAAAAAAGCCGGTACCATCATCCTGCTTTCCACCATCCTCATCTGGTTCCTCTCCAGCTATGGCTGGGTAGAAGGCGAATGGGGCGCAGTTGAAGACCTCAGCGACTCTGTACTGGCAGTCTTTGGCAATGCACTCTGCTGGATTTTCTCACCGCTGGGCTTCGGGGACTGGAAAGCAACCGTGGCGGCAATCACAGGACTTATCGCAAAAGAAAACCTCGTTGGCACATTCGGCGTCCTCTATGGCTTTGAGGAAGTCGAAGAAGCAGGGGAGGAAATGTGGGCAATGCTTGCAGGCGACTACACCGCACTCTCCGCATGGTCCATGCTCACCTTCAACCTGCTCTGTGCTCCATGTTTTGCGGCTATGGGCGCAATCCGCCGTGAGATGAACAACTGGAAATGGTTTGTCTTTGCCATCGCCTACCAGTGCGGATTCGCATGGGCAGTATCCCTCTGCTTCTACCAGATCGGCATGTGGATTACTGCAGGTGCCTTCGGATTCTGGACGGCAGTCGCCTGTGCATTGATTCTTTTCGCCATCTACCTGCTTTTCCGCAAGGGGTATGTCGAAAAGGTAAAAATGCGGGCAAATGAGGCCATCTGAGGAAACAGGAGAAAAAACATGGGGACAATCATCGTCGGGGGAGCACTTTTCATCGTTGTCGGACTCATTGCCCTGAACACCATACGGAAAATACGGCGGGGCGGTTCGGCATGCTGTTCAGGCGGTGATTGTGGCTGTGGACATGAGCCTCATGAGAAAACGCATGGCTGCTGCTGTTCAGATGGCGGTGGCTGCCAGTGCCATACCCGGAAAACCACAGTTACAAAATAAAACAATTTCCGAGAAACCACCGTGATACATTACGGATAGAGAAGATTTCTTCATAGGCCCCCAGTACACGGTGGGGAAAAACCTGTACAGCATCTGATGCTTATGTCCTTTCTGCAGGCAGATGCCGGACGGACTCCGTAAAAACCAACACTCAACCTTAGTTAAAAAACCCGGCTGCACAACACAGTCGGGTTTTTTCATGCAATCAGGAGCAGACCATCATTCTCCGGGCCCCTTGCCCCGGATGGTTTCCGTCAGCAGAGACTTGTCCTTACGCTGTATCTCACCCAGCACCTCGTTGATACTCCGCAGTACCCCTCGGGCCTTGCTGGCAAGCCGTTCTGCATCATCAAGCTCATTCATCGACAGATGCTCTTTCATCTTCTTATCGACAACCACCATCACCTTCTTCACATCAGCAGAAAGTGACAGCATCGACTGGAAGAACTCATGCCCCTCACGCACCGTTCCCGGTACTTTCAGCGCAACCCGACCGATAGTCACAGGATTCTGTGCCCATTCTTTCGAGCGCTTGTTCAGGTCAACCAGCAATGCATAGACAGCCCGGTCCTGAGGGGTATTGAACAGATGTGCAAGCCCCTCGGTCACCACCTGAACCTCGTGCAGGATTTCCATCCCACGCACTTTCACCTTGCCGATATTCCCCTGAACCACTGGAATCTCGACAGGTGATTCCTCAGAACTCACCAACCGTGTCGGATCATCCCCATCATCCAGCAGATTCACAGATGCGAAACCAGTCACAGGGTGCTTGTCCACTGCGGCAACAGTCCCCTTCGTGACAGGCGTGCCTTCATTCACCATCAGCACAACATCGATATATCCAGGCTCTTCTTTACTGAATCCCACCGAATCAACATGCCCGACATCGATGCCACGGAACTTCACCTTCGAACCCGTATGCAGCCCGTAAACAGGCAACACAGAATGCAGGCGGTAAGGTTTTGGCGAATGCCGTTCGCGTCCCAGAAAAAAGATTGCGCACAGGATCAACGCACTGAAAACGGCGACAAACACCACCGTTATCAAAGCATAAGACTTCCGTTCCACAACCGCTCTCCAGAAATACCCGATAGACACCCCACCGAAACAGGGGAAACCCTCGGCAGGCAAAGCCCACCATCAACCTGCAATCTTATCCCGAAACACACCCCCATGCACCGCCATCAGCCCAAAAAATCCACACTATTCCCCATAGACATCAGGTTCTATCAGATGACAGAATGCCAGAAAAACACTTGAATAACTGTATAAACACACAGTATAATTCGCTCCATGGATGACACATCGCAATCCATACATCGTAATCTGTCGCTGTCTCGGAGGGATCGCGTCCTCCAGCACAAAGCAACCGACCGCAAAACATCAAAACCAACATCGTAGTATCTGAAGTCACGTCAGAAACGGTCCATGCTGAACATTCAGGTTTGTGTCTGAAAACGATGGAAGTATCTGCATCGTAAGCTGTACAAAATACCAGTAACTTGAAAGGTATTGCCACAGCACAGGATGCAGTCCCAAAGACTTTCATTAAGGAGCGGCAACATGCCAATATCATCTGAAGACCTCGCGAAAGCAGGCAAAACATCCCTCGACTACTATCTCAAGAACGCACCCGTTGACCAGATAGGCGTTGAGGTCCCTCTCTACAACCGGCTCAGTGCCAAGCGCCGCCATTTCAAAGGCGCAAAGCAGAACATCACCGTCCAGATCCGTAAGGGATTCGACAGCAACTTCAAATGGGCTTACGGCGAAAGCGAAGTCGAGTTCAACCGCCGTGACACCATCGAACAGGCGCAGTTCCCATGGCGACGTGCTGAAGATGGCTTCCGCATTCCATACGACGAACTCTTTGCAAACGGCATCGATGTCAAAGAAGGGCGCTCCAAGGAATTCAGCCTCACCGCAAACGAACGCATCCAGCTCACCAACCTTATGGAAGAACAGCTCGATGCCTTCCGCTCTGGCTTCATCGAAAAACTCTCCCTCGAACTCCATCGGGATGGCTCTGCATCCGATGATGCCGTCGTTGGACTCGATGCCCTCATCTCAACCACCCCGGCAACAGGCACCATCGGTGGTATCAACCGTGCCACTGCCACCTACTGGCAGAACAACGCCGCCACCAACATCGCCTCCACATCAGCCGGCACACTTGCCCTCACCATGGAAGCCATGTGGCGCCAGTGCATCCGGAATGGTGGCAGCCCAGACTTCATCCTTGCAGGCTCCGATTTCATCGATGCCTACCGCCAGCATGCCATCACCGTCACCAACCATGCAGAAGCAGGGCGCATCAAGACCATCGATGCGGGCGTCGGCTCCGGAACATCAACAGGTCTTTACTTCAAAGGTGTGGAAATCATCTGGGATCCCCAGTTTGAAGAACTCGATGCCCTCGAAAGCCCGCTCATCCCATGGGAGAAGCGCTGCTATTTCATCAACACCAAGCACATCGAGCTTCACGACAACGGTATCGACATCGTTTCCCCAACCCGTCCACACGACACCCTGACCTTTTTCCAGATGGTCACCATGCGTCTTGCACTCGTCCTCAAGCGGGCAAACGCACACGCCGTCCTCTCCATAGCCTGATGTCCCTGTAATCAGAATCAGCTGACCCATAACCCCATAAAAACCGGGGCAGAGCAGTCGCAACCCTCTGCTATTGAAAAGACATCAGACACATATCCAATACATATCTAAAACATATCAGAAAGAAACCTAATGAATATTCCGCTCTATCAACTGCTCATCGAGCACGATGCCCTCACCAGAACCCCTGTCAGCGTTCCGGAATACGAAGTTCCGATCCTGCAGGAAATCCACGGACACAGCCACATCCTCAGCGCCGAGGGCAAGCCCGTCGATCAGGCCGGACTTGGCAAAACCATCGGCAGTTTCACCCCGCCAGACGATGAATACCAGCGCCTCTGCAGACGCTACGGCAGTGATCCTGTCATCCGGATCTACGGCAAAACAGCCACCCAGCTGAAAACCCGCATCACCAAAACCACCCGAAAGGCAGACAATGGCACAGCCTCCAGCGTATAACCGAAGCAAGGACTTCACCGAGAACTTCGGCACAGAAACCGACCACTCCGCGCTCAATGCCGAGCTCGATACCGCCGCCAACAGTATCAATGACATCCGTGCGAACCTCGCCATCCTGCAGGCAGACGATGGCATGCTCCGCCCAGCAGTTGTGACCACCGATTCCATCACCGACACCCTGCGTCAGGACCTTATCAGCGGGGCAACCGATGCCGTCCAGTCTGTTCTCGACCAGGCACTCATCGCTGTCCAGAACGCAGAAAACGCCGCAGAAATGGCAAACACCAGTGCACGCCTTGCCCAGAACTCCGCGGACGAGGCCATCGATACCGCCGATGAAGCTGTGGACACCGCCCTCAGGGCACTGCACGCAACCGATGCCATTCCTGCTACCATCGCACAGAATGTCAGCGACACCTTCGAGACACTCGACATCGACCAGCGCATCGCAACCACTGTCCGTGAAGCCATCGACAGCATCCCGATTCCTGGGCTGACTGCCGACACCATCACCCATGTGCTTGGCTACCAGCCCTACAACGGAGATACCAACCCCAACAGCTACCTCACCGAAAGCAGCCTGCCCGAACAGGCACAGCCAGACTGGCTTGCCGAAGAAGGCACTGCCCACATTCTCAACAGACCACAGCTCGCACCAGTTGCCACCACAGGCGAATACAGCGACCTTGCCAATGCGCCTGTACTGGCACCTGTTGCAACCTCTGGCAGTTATCGTGACCTTACAGACCAACCCGCCATCATCGCCATTCCGACAGGGCTTATCGCCATGTGGTCAGGCTCAGCAGATGCCATTCCAACAGGTTGGGTACTCTGTGACGGTGAGAACAACACCCCAGACCTCCGCAACCGTTTCATCGTCGGTGCGGGCTCAACCTACGCCGTGGACGCAACCGGTGGTGCCACCTCCCGCACCATCTCCAGCGGAGTCGGGGCAACCACCCTCACCACCAGCCAGATACCGTCCCACACCCACACATACGTTGCCAAAGCCGCGATGCACCGCTACGGCACCACCTCAAACGACAACCATATCTATGCCCCTGCCAACACAACAGCCACCAACACAGGCGCCACCGGTGGCGGCGGATCCCATACCCACAGCTTCAGTGCCGCCGTTTCCATCCTCCCGCCGTACTACGCCCTCTGCTTCATCATGAAAAGCTGATAACAGAAAGGAAAACACACAATGAAACAACATGTTACCGTCATACCAGAAGACCGCATCATCATCGTTGACCGAATCCCCGTCAACTGCGACATCGAAACACACCAACCCAACATCCACGCCATCCAATGGCACAACGGCACAGGCTGGATCGAATACTGCGAAAACGGCCAGATGCTCAACATCACCGCCACCTACCCCCAGGATGTTGCCCCCTATGTCACCCAATGGGAACAGGCAGTCGCCAGCCAACTCACCGCAACCGAAGCCCTCCTGTAAGGCGGACAGCAAACATCGAAAGGAAAACACATGATCTGGACCATACTCATCGTCGCAGCCATCCTCATCCCCGTCACTGCATGGGCAGTCAGCATGCAGGATCCTCAGGACTACTCCATCATTACCTACTGCTGGGTCAGCCTCACCGCCATGGGCGGATGTCTCGTCTCCATTCTCACCAACATCAGGGAAGGGCGCACACGCATCTTCAACATCGCAGAAATCATCGGCGAACTCTTCATCGCTGGCTTCTCCGGTGTCGTCACCTTCTGGTGCTGTGAACTCATCGAACTCCCTCAGCTCGCCACCGTCATCTGCATTGCCATCATCGGCCACATGGGCAGCCGTGGCATGGCGTGGTTCGAACACATCCTCACCGCCTGGGTTGCCAAACGGCTCGGCATCGACCAACCCACTCCTGAACCCCAGCCAGAAATCCCAGCAGAACAGATCACAGAAAAGGAATGAACATGACACCCATTGAAAACTTCAGCCACCGATACGAAGCCGACAGAAGGCAGACCATCGAAAAAGCCCTCATTACAGCCAGAAACATCATTAAACAGTTCGAAGGCTGCAGGCTTCATGCATACCAATGCTCCGCAGGCGTATGGACCATCGGCTGGGGACATACCCGGCATGTCAGGAAAGGCGACTGCTGGACACAGGCAAAAGCAGACCAGACACTCGAAGAAGACATCATCACCTTCGCCCGGAGCGTCCTCTCCAAAGCCCCAGGTCTTATCGGTTATCCCAACCGTTATGCCGCCTGCATCTCACTCGCCTACAACATCGGTACCAACGCATTCGCACAGTCAACCCTCTGCAGGCTCATCAGGGAAAGCAGTTGGAGCAAGGCGGCAGATGCCTTCATGAGCTGGTGCTTTGTTGCAGGGCGAAAAAGCCCTGGGTTGATCAGGCGCAGAACCCTTGAAAGACAGATATTTCTCAAAGACAGCCAGTAACCGTAGAAAACGGCAGAAACAGGCAGGGAAGGGAGCAACAGGCAAAAAAAATCCCCATCAGAGTGGTGACCAATGATGGGGCGAATTAATAAAAGGAATGATTACGGAATCAATTTTACCTGTACCCCGTAAGGAATTGAAAGCATTTTTTTCAAAAAAGGCCGTAAATCCCTCAAAAAAATGCGGAAATCTCCCCTTCAGCCCCTGTTCCTGTCCCAGAAATGCCCAAAAAACGCAAAGGAACCCCTCATGAACCTCATCAAAAGCCTCTTCAGAAACCCATGGTGCACCGCAATAACCATCGGCATCACCAGTGCAGCCATCGGATTTGCCCTTGGCTGGTGCACACAGGCAGACCGCAGTAATGCCACCATCGCCAAGCTCCAGCTTCAGAATGCCGAAACAGCCGCCCGTGCACTTGCACAGGCAAGAACCAATGAACAGAAGCTTCAGGCAGAAGCCGAAGCCCTCTCCGAAACCTATCAGAAAGAACAGAAAAATGCCCAGAACACCATTGAAAAACTGCGTGCTGATCTCCGTGCTGGCACTCTGCGGCTGTCAGTCCCTCACAGCGGCAAAGCAGCTACCCATCCAGACCCAATGCCCGCAGATTCCGCCGCTCAATATCCAGAAAACAGAACCCGACTTGACCCAGAGACTGCTGATGCTCTTGTCGCCATCACCGCAGACGGAGACACCGCCATCCGCAACCTCAACCGATGCATCGACCAGTACACAGCCATAAGAAAGGCATGGAACGCAAAATGACCGCCACCCCCACCACCAACAGCCTTGTCCAGCGTGGGCGCACCTATGGCGAGCTCCTCACCGAGCTCCGTGCCAGACTCTCCTTCGTCGCACAGGGACCATCCACTGCCAACAATGCCGCTGTACTCGGCTCCATCCTCAGAGAGGCACACGACACCGTTTATACCCTTGTCAGACCCAGCCCCATGCGTAAGAAAACCACCATTACCCTTGAGCAGGGCAGCCATCTCTATGACTGGCACAACGACATCGAAGAGCAGAACATCGACCCATACAATGTCATCAGCATCTGGATCATCGAGCCAGACGGAACCGACCGCTATCCGCTGATCCAAGGCATCCCTGAGACCTGCTGGCGGCACGCTGTCCGTGGCAGACCCACGCGCTTCGATACCCTCAATGGACAGATCGAGCTGTACCCCGTTCCAGACCGCCCTTATGGGCTCCTCATCGAATACCACGAATCCAGCCCCCGCTTCTGTCAGGATGCCGACCGCACAGCCATCAACGACCGCCTGGTCCTGCTCTATGCCATCTACCTTGCAAAATCACACTACCACCACAGCGATGCCCCGGTCGCTCTCGAAAGCTTCCGCACACTTCTCGGCAGAGTCAGGGCAGAACAGCACC